>NZ_JBFRLG010000031.1:0-66892 GCF_041469785.1 Vibrio sp. 10N.286.48.F5
CGCGATGAACCATAAAAAAGCCCACTCAAAGCGGGCTAATTTATCTGTATCACTCACGTTGTAATAAGCAGAGTTCAAAGTCTTTGTAGGAGAAGACTTTAAACTTTAAGACAACGATTATGATGGCTTGTTTCACGGCGAATCATATCAAAGTCTATGTAAAAAACAACGTGCTAAACTTACTTAAACGAGTATATGGGCATGTTTCAAAAGTTAAACTCTTTACTAGATGTAATAGAATCAGTTTTAGCGATTATCGACTTCTTAGTTGCTGAAGACTTTCAACTACCTACAGCTATTATGGCTTTTATCACCAGATTTAGTTTTTAGATTTAGTTGGGCAGCCCTATCTTGGGCTGCTTTTGCTCACTTATAAGAACTCAACAAACTTAGAGAAGTCGCGTTCTGGCACTTTCATTGGCGTACAGCCCGGAGTACCAAGGTATAGGAAGCCAACAATTTCATCGTCGCCTTCTAGGCCAAATGCTTGGTGTACTTCTGGGTGGAACATCCATTTACCTGAGCGCCAAAAGCCTTGGAAACCTTGTGCGACTGCGGCCATTTGCATCGCCTGTGCAGCACAACCCGCAGACAGATGTTGTTCGATAGCAGGCACTTTCTCGTGCTCAGTTACTTTGGCAATCACAGTAATCACCATCGGAGCTCGGAACGGCGCTTTTTTTACTTTCTCGATAACCGCTTCTTCGCTGTCATCCGCTTCAGCGGCGCGCACCAAGATGTCTGAAAGCTTTTGTAGGCCTGAACCTTGCGCGATAACAAAGCGCCATGGTGTTAGTGCACCGTGGTCTGGAGCACGCAGCCCTGCTTTGATGATGTTTTCTAACGCCACACCTTCAGGTGCCGGATCAGAGAGTTTTGCGATTGAGCGTCTGTTGAGCAATAGATCCAAAGCATCCATTTGAAGTCCTTACTATTTCTTTATTATTTGTATACTTGAACTTTAGCACAGAATACAAACGATAATAAATCTCAACGGCTGTCCATTTAGGCTAGATTAGAAACAATAAAGGCTCCTAAATCTATGACTTAGGAGCCTTGTTCAAAATCTAACTCAGCGAATTAAGTAACAATATCTACCGATAAAATTACAGCTTGATAGCTGATTCTATAACTTAATCGCTAGCTCAACACCTTGACGGATAGCGCGTACCGCATCTAACTCACCGGCATAATCGGCGCCGCCTATCACATGCAGTTTGCCACCAAACTCTTGCCACATGTCTTCGAATGGACGAACTGACACCTGACCTGCACATACGATAACCGAATCGGCATCCAGCACCTGCTCTTTCTTACCAACGCTGATATGCAGACCTTGGTCATCAATCTTGTTGTAGCTCACGCCACCCAGTAGATTAACACCGCGTTTTTCTAGTGTGCGTTTGTGAATCCAGCCTGTAGTTTTGCCCGGACCTTTACCAACACGACCCGCTTTACGCTGCATCACCCACACCGTTTTATCGCTGAATGAATCAGGGTAAGGGTAAAGTCCGCCTGGGTGTTCCATATTCTTATCGATGCCCCACTCATGCAGCCAATCGTCTAGGCTGTGTGAAGTCGGTTCTGTCAGCATGGTTGCCACATCGACACCAATACCACCAGCACCAACAATCGCGACCTTTTCGCCTACTGGTGTCTTTTCACGAATCAAGGTTTGGTAATCGACCACGTTTTCTTGGTCAATGCCCTCAATATCGAGCTTTCTTGGCTCTACGCCAGCCGCCATCACGACTTCATCGTACTTCAACAACATCTCAAACGTTGCCTCAGTATCCAGTTTCAGGTTCACGCCTGATGCGTCGATTTGGTTAGCAAAGTAGCGAATCGTTTCTCTGAATTCTTCTTTACCCGGAATCTGCATTGCCAATCTAAACTGACCGCCGATACGGTCATTTTTCTCAATCAAGTCAACCTTATGCCCACGCTGAGCTAAAGTCGTTGCACAGGCTAAACCGGCTGGGCCTGCGCCAACAACCGCAATGGTCTTAGTCGCTTGCGCTGGCTGAACAACAATTTCGGTTTCGTAACAAGCGCGTGGGTTAACCAAACAGCTCGCACGTTTACCTTTAAACACGTTATCAAGGCAAGCTTGGTTACAACCGATACAGGTATTGATGAACTGAGCTTGGTCTTGAGCTGCTTTATTAACAAAATCCGGGTCTGCCAAGAATGGACGCGCCATAGACACCATATCAGCCTGCCCAGAGCTAAGAATACGTTCGGCCTCTTCTGGCGTATTAATTCGGTTACATGTCACCACTGGGATCGACACGTATGGTTTCACTTTTTCCGTCACCCAAGAGAATGCACCACGTGGTACTTGTGTCGCGATAGTCGGAACACGCGCTTCATGCCAACCGATGCCGGTATTGATAATAGTCACGCCTGCTTCTTCCAGCTTTTGAGCCAATAGAACAACATCTTCAAAGGTGCTGCCTTGCTCAACCAAATCCAGCATCGACAGTCGGAAAATAATAATGAAGTCGTCACCCACTGCTTCGCGAATCGATTTAACAATCTCCAGCGGGAAACGCATGCGCTTCTCATAAGAACCGCCCCATTCGTCGTAACGCATATTGGTACGTTTACAGATGAATTGGTTAATCAAGTAACCTTCAGATCCCATAATCTCAATGCCGTCGTAACCCGCGACTTGGGCGAGTTCGGCACTGTTGGCAAAGGCACCAATGGTCTTTTTAATCTGACGAGGGCTCATCTCACTCGGTGCGAACTTAGCGATTGGCGCTTTAATACCCGAAGCACTTTGCGCGAATGGGTGCATGGCATAGCGGCCAGCATGCAGCAACTGAAGGGCAATCTTACCGCCATGCTTGTGCACGGCCTCGGTAACAACTTGGTGCGCTTTTGCATGCTTCACTTTACTGAATTCAGCACTAAATGGGGTTAATCTGCCACGTAAATTAGGAGAGAAACCACCGGTAACAATAAGGCCAACGCCTCCTTTTGCTCGCTCTTCATAAAACGCGGCGAGTTTGTGGAGACCTTCTTTATTTTCTTCTAAACCTGTATGCATTGATCCCATCAATACACGGTTACGTAACTGGGTAAATCCAAGATCGAGTGGTTCAAGTAAATGTGGGTACATGGCAGACATCACTTCTATTATTTTATCCTTGTGGTCTGACCACAGTATAGTTCAATCACCAAAAGTTCAAACAACCGTTTACATTTCTGTAACACCGATCATAATGCTGCACGTATTAATCGTTCAGAAGCCCTTAATTTGACTACACTTAATGAGAATATATATCGATTAACAATTCTTGGTGTAGTTTGAGCTTGGGAATTATCGTAGGATACTAAGCAGTTCATATTATTGAGATTAATGGTACTACGGCTTGTTAAAGCGACGTGATCTCACTGCGGAGACAGAATGAAAAAAATATTCAAATTTATAGGCATGTTCTTTAAAGGGATTTGGAAGCTCATTACGTTTGTACGTCTTGCGCTGGTTAACCTAGTCTTTTTACTCAGTATCGCCATCATCTACTTTGTGTACTTCCATTCAGATACGGCTCAACCGACGGTTCCTCAGGATTCGGCTTTAGTGCTTAATCTGTCTGGCCCTATTGTGGAACAAAGCCGCTATATCAATCCGATGGATTCGGTCACAGGTTCACTACTTGGCAAAGACCTTCCAAAAGAGAACATCCTGTTTGATATCGTTGAAACGATTCGCTACGCAAAAGACGATGACAAGGTTACTGGTATCGTTTTAGCTCTCAAAGAGCTGCCAGAAACCAACCTGACCAAGCTACGCTACATTGCTAAAGCATTGAATGAGTTCAAAGCAACAGGCAAACCGATTTATGCGGTGGGTGACTTTTACAACCAAAGCCAATACTACCTAGCCAGCTACGCAACTAAGGTCTTCCTATCACCAGATGGTGGGGTTCTTCTTAAAGGCTATAGCGCTTACTCGCTTTACTACAAAACGTTGTTAGAGAAACTAGACGTAAACACGCACGTGTTCCGTGTGGGCACTTATAAGTCAGCTATTGAGCCTTTCATTCGTGATGACATGTCAGACGCAGCGAAAGAGTCCGCTTCTCGTTGGTTAAGCCAACTATGGGGTGCGTACGTTGATGACGTCAGCAACAACCGTCAAATAGACGCTAAGACACTGAACCCAAGCATGGACACCTTCTTGAAAGAACTTGAGTCTGTGGACGGTGACATTGCAAAACTGGCCGAGAAACTTGGCTTAGTGGATGAGCTAGCGACACGCCAGCAAGTTCGACTAGAGCTTGCCGATGTTTTCGGCAGTGACGGCCAAGACAGCTACAACGCGTTTGGTTACTACGAATACCGTGCAACCATGCTTCCAGACATGACCAGTGAATCTCACGACGTTGCCGTGATTGTAGCGAGCGGCGCAATTATGGATGGCAAGCAACCGCGTGGCACAGTTGGCGGAGACACCACTGCAGCCCTACTGCGCCAAGCACGTAACGACGATAAAGTGAAAGCCGTTGTACTTCGTGTCGATAGCCCAGGTGGCAGTGCCTTTGCTTCTGAAGTTATCCGTAATGAAATAGAAGCGATCAAGCAAGCGGGTAAACCGGTTGTTGTGTCGATGTCGAGCCTTGCTGCTTCAGGTGGTTACTGGATCTCGATGGGTGCGGATAAGATCCTAGCTCAACCAACCACACTAACGGGTTCAATTGGTATCTTCAGTGTTATCACCACCTTCGAAAAAGGGTTGAACGATATTGGTGTTTACACTGATGGCGTTGGCACCTCACCTTTCTCTGGTCTTGGTATTACAACTGGACTTAGCGATGGCGCGAAGGACGCGTTCCAAATGGGCATTGAAAACGGATACCGCCGATTCATCAGCCTAGTTGGAGAAAATCGCGGTCTGGAAGTCGATGTTGTCGACAAGATTGCTCAAGGCCGAGTTTGGACAGGTCAAGATGCGATTCAGAAAGGCTTAGTCGATGAGATTGGTGATTTCGATGATGCGGTTGCAGCTGCGGCTTCACTTGCAGAGCTTGAAAGCTACAACATCTACTGGGTAGAAGAGCCACTTTCGGCCACTGAACAATTTATTCAAGAATTTATGAACCAAGTTCAGATGTCGATAGGCCTAGATATTCAATCGATGATACCAAGCAGTTTACAGCCTGTTACTCAACAGTTAGCTCAAGATAGCCAGCTGTTAGGCAACTTTAACGACCCACAAGGCCGATACGCTTTCTGCTTAAATTGCCAAGTTCAATAAGTTGAGCCAATAACTCAATAGCTAAGGGGTGCCTCTGTGTGAGGTGCCTCTTTTTATTGCATGATAATTCGCTATAATCGCCCCCCTGTTCCCTACATCACACTAAGTATTAATCGCCATGGAAAGAAAACACATCTATATCGCGTACACCGGCGGCACAATTGGCATGCAGAAGTCTATTGACCACGGCTATGTTCCTGTCGCAGGTTTCATGGATAAGCAGCTAGCTGGCATGCCTGAATTCCATCGCCCAGAGATGCCTGAGTACACCATTCACGAATACTCTCCATTAATGGACTCTTCAGATATGACGCCACTTGATTGGCAGACTATCGCTGATGACATTCGCGCGAACTACGATAAGTACGATGGTTTCGTTATCCTGCATGGCACAGACACTATGGCTTACACTGCCTCAGCACTGTCTTTCATGCTTGAAAACCTCGGCAAACCTGTGATTGTTACGGGCTCTCAGATCCCATTAGCAGAGCTTCGTTCAGACGGACAAGCAAACCTGCTGAATGCGCTACACATTGCGGCAAACTACCCAATCAACGAAGTGACACTGTTCTTCAACAACAAGTTGATGCGTGGTAACCGAAGCACTAAATCACACGCAGATGGCTTCAATGCGTTTACGTCTCCAAACCTGAATCCTTTGCTAGAAGCGGGTATCAATATCCAACTTAGCAATAACGTAAAGGTAAACGAACAACCTGAAGGTGCTTTCAAGGTTCATAACATTACTCCGCAACCTATCGGCGTAATCACAATGTACCCAGGCATCTCACACGAAGTTATCCGTAACACGCTATTACAACCTGTTAACGCGATGATTCTGCTTACTTTTGGTGTGGGTAACGCACCACAAAACCCAGAACTGCTTCAGCACCTGAAAGATGCCTCAGAGCGCGGTGTGATTGTTGTGAACCTAACTCAATGTTTGGCTGGCAAAGTCAACATGGGTGGTTACGCGACAGGTTGTGCACTAGCAGAAGCGGGCGTTGTCAGTGGTTACGATATGACACCAGAAGCGGCACTGGCGAAATTGCATTATCTATTAAGCCAAAACCTAGGCTACGAAGAAGTGAAGACTCAGATGCAACAAGTGTTGCGCGGTGAGATGAGCTTATAACCGGTTCAAGGATTCACGTTAAACCCAATTATTCTATGAAAGTAACGGCGGCTTAACGTGAACTAAATCGTTTTATTGCTTATAAATAAACGAGTTAAACTAAAAGGGGTGGCACATTGCCACCCCTTTGTTGTAATTTAAGCTTAATGATTCGGGTTAACCCTAACAATGTCTTCTTGATCTGACTTAAACTGTTTCTTTAGTTCAGACTTAGATTTAAAGCTAATCTCACCACCAGCTGCAATCGTCATATGTTGAGCTTCAGAGTTATGTTTAGATTGATATAACATAACCGCTTGCATACACGAGTCGCGCTGTTCTTTTGAGAGCACCGTACCTTCTGGCCATTTACCCGTTTCAACTGCGTAGGTTAAACGTTCGTAGACCTCGGGTGTCATTGCGCTAAGAAGTTGTTCTGCATCCATGGTAAAGCCTTAGTTTTAACAATTTTCACCAGAAAATAACCCGTAACAGAATTGAGTCAAGAACCTGACCAATAATAAGTGCATCTGATCACAAGTGAAGGAATATGAAAATTATGAAATGGTTGGCGATTAGCCTATTGCCTTTCACTCTGGTTGGGTGTCTTGAAGGGAACAAAAATACCGATCAACTGTGCCAAAGCAATCCGGGTCTTCAGTGTGAACAATTGAACATGAACGATGGGCAATGTCGTGTCGCACGTACCGACCTCATCTGGCATCGATTTGAAGTTCAGAAGCAACCCACCGAAATCAACAAAATTAAAGAATTCGAATTAGTCACTGCCTACAAAAAGTGCCTAGAGCTCGCGGCACAGATCGAAACGATCGATCAATCTAAGCTGCAAGAGCGTCGCTTTACCTCTTTAATGCACAGTATCGAAGAGTCTGAGCGCATTGTTGATGAGCTATCGAAATCTGATACACCGGAAACGCTTTACTTCTTGTGGTCGCAAACTGGGGACACCAATGCCAGACGCAGTTTCCTACAACTAGAAGGCTCTGAAGCGTTAAACACAGCTGAGATGCAATATGCCTTGGCAACCTTCTATACCACCCGCAATCATATAAAGACACTTAAGCTACTCAATAATGCGCTAACGCTTTCTAATGGCTCGGTAGCCAACACTGAAATCTTCAAGTCGATGGCCAGTATCAACCACAGCCTGGGACATATGGAAAAAGCGTACGTTTGGGCAATGGTTGCCAAAGACTTTGACGTGCCGATTGCTTCTGAAGCCGAGCTCACGGTGTTGTACCATTTCGACAAGGCAACCTATAAGAAGCTAAATAAAGACGCAGATAACATCGTCGAAGCGATTGAGGATGGAATTTACAGCCCTTCAATCGTCCCGAGTTACTGATCGCTTCATTTATAGTGTTCTTACTTAAGCTTCTTATTCACCTGCTTTCAAATAAAAACAGCTACCTTTTTGGTAGCTGTTTTTATTTGTACTAGAGTTAAATCTGAAATCTTGGGCGTTTCAGCATTCCTAAATCGACAAATGCGACCTGTAAGGATTAGACAATAGTTACAAGTTATTTCGTACTTTCGTCATTTTTGTTGAAAATTAACGACACTGAATTAACACAGAACCGTTCACCTGTGGTCTTCGGGCCATCTGGAAAAACGTGACCTAAATGGCTATCACAGGCGGTACAACGGATCTCTACACGCTTCATTCCGTGACTTAGATCTTCTATATAGCGTACTGCTTCATCATTCACTGGGGCATCAAAGCTTGGCCAACCACACCCAGAGTCATATTTGTTATCCGACAGAAACAAAGGGCTTTCACAGCATGTGCAGCTATAGACGCCAGTCTTATGGTTGTGCAGTAACTTGCCGCTATATGGGGCTTCAGTACCACGCTCACGACACACTGAAAATTCGTCGTCCGTTAGGCGCTCACGCCAGTATTCATCAGGCTTTATCATATTTCCTCCCTTTTGAATCACGTTAATATCTCTCCACATTCTCAGTTATTATATTTACTTTTTTCTATAAAGGCTTGCATATGAGTCGTTTTGTAGCACATACTTTCTCACCAGGAAACATTGTACATATACACTCATAAGTGAATCATCATTTAGGGGTATTTTACCCAACTGGAAGGGTACAGAGCCACTTGCAATGGTCAATTTTCAATCACTTACACCCAATTGTTAAGAAAAGCGTCGCTTTTTTTTGACATTAAACAAGTTAAGTCGGATTATCTATTGCAGATGTATACTGGATTCTGTAATTTTACTACCAGTTATCTTTAATCAGAAATTAAGTTGTGGAGCAACTACAATGACTATCAAAGTAGGTATTAACGGTTTTGGCCGTATCGGCCGTTTCGTATTCCGCGCAGCTCAAGAGCGTGCAGACATCGAAGTAGTAGGTATTAACGATCTAATCGACGTAGAGTACATGGCATACATGCTTAAGTACGACTCAACTCACGGCCGTTTCAACGGTACTGTTGAAGTTGAAGGCGGTAACCTAATCGTTAACGGTAAAACTGTACGTGTTACAGCTGAGCGTAACCCAGAAGACCTTAAGTGGGATGCTATCGACGTAGACGTAGTTGCTGAAGCAACTGGTCTTTTCCTAACTGACGAGACTGCACGTAAGCACATCACTGCTGGCGCTAAGAAAGTAGTTCTTACTGGTCCTTCTAAAGATGCAACTCCAATGTTCGTAATGGGCGTTAACCAAGCATCTTACGCTGGTCAAGACATCGTTTCTAACGCTTCTTGTACTACTAACTGTCTTGCACCTATCGCTAAAGTACTTAACGATAAGTGGGGCATTGAGTCTGGTCTTATGACTACAGTTCACGCTACTACAGCAACTCAAAAAACTGTAGATGGCCCTTCTGCTAAAGACTGGCGCGGTGGCCGTGGTGCTTCTCAAAACATCATCCCATCTTCAACTGGTGCTGCTAAAGCTGTAGGCGTTGTTCTTCCAGAACTAAACGGCCTTCTAACTGGTATGGCTTTCCGTGTACCAACTGCTAACGTATCTGTAGTTGACCTAACAGTTAACCTAAAAGAAGCTGCATCTTACGAAGAAATTTGTGCTGCAATGAAAGAAGCTTCTGAAGGCGAAATGGCTGGCGTTCTTGGTTACACTGAAGACCAAGTAGTATCACAAGATTTCATCGGTGAAGTTCAAACTTCAGTATTCGATGCTAAAGCTGGTGTTGCTCTAACTGACAAATTCGTTAAAGTTGTATCTTGGTACGACAACGAAATCGGTTACTCAAACAAAGTTCTAGACCTAATCGCTCACATCTCTAAGTAATTTCTTTTTAGAAATCGCTTTAGATAAGCATTAGCGAAGACTGTTTTGAGCAGACTTTGAAAAAGGCGACCTTAGTGTCGCCTTTTTAATGCCTGCTATCTTTTAAACCGCGTCTGTCTAAGCTCATCAAGATAGCCCAAACGCAAAATTCAATTCTAATACTGACTCTGCTTGTTACTCATGAAAACACAAGCATCACTCTAGTCAGCATTTGAATTCAATTTGCTTAGAAGGATCATGTAATGGATTTATCTACTCTACCTGCACTGGCGGTACTTTCTGACAACGTCACTATCGTTGAACACGAAGGTGTAAAACTGGTTCGCGTTATCCACGATAAAGCAAACGCAGCGATTTCACTGTTTGGCGGCCATGTGGTGTCATTCCAACCGCAAGGTCAAGAAGACCTAATTTGGATGAGCCAACAAGCTAAGTTCGATGGTAAAACGGCTCTGCGTGGTGGTATTCCAGTATGTTGGCCTTGGTTTGGTCGCATTGCAGCACCAGCACATGGTTTTGCCCGTTCAAGTGAATGGCAATTGGTTGAACACCGTGAAAGCGAAGCTGGCGTGATTGTTAGCTTAGGTCTGAAGCCAAGCGAAGAGACGCTAGCAGTATGGCCTCATCAGTTTGATGCTCGCTTGAATGTTGAGATCGGCGAACAACTAAAAGTAACGCTGGACGTGAAGAACACTGATTCTCAGCCATGGACTTTCTCTGGTGCACTACACACTTACCTAAACGTTGGCGATATCCACAACACAACCACCACTGGTATGGGTGCTGAGTACATTGATAGCCTGCAAGGTGGCAAGATCTGCCAAGGTGGATCTGAACTGGTACTGACCGACACGATTGACCGCGTTTACACGCAACCAGAAGCGCAAATCTTTGTTGCTGACAAGAAGCTGGATCGCACGCTAACAGTTGAAAACCACGGTCATAACTCTGCAGTACTGTGGAACCCGTGGGCAGAAGGCGCTGCAAGTATGGGCGACATGCAAGACGATGGTTACCTAACTATGATGTGCGTAGAATCAACACTGCACGCGCCAAGCCTAGAAGCCGGTAAAACACTCCGGCCGGGTGAAAACCACCAACTGATCACTGTGATTAGTGCCCAATAACCGTATAAATACAGTTATAAAAAACGATTTTTGAGCGGCTTTATGTCGCTCTTTTACTTTTTGGTTTTAGCTCGTTACACTTGCGCTGTCTATTCTCCTTTAGAGGTCTCCATGACTTACCAATGCCCTTTGTGTCACCAACCTTTATCTCAAAACGATCGTACGTTTAAGTGTGAAAAGAACCATCAGTTCGACCTAGCGAAAGAAGGCTACGTCAATTTGATGCCTGCGCACCACAAACGCTCAAAAGATCCAGGTGACAACAAAGAGATGATGCAGGCACGTCGTCGCTTCCTTGAAGGTAACCACTATGACCCAATGCGCCAAGCGGTGGTGACGTTGTGTTCTCGCTATCTACCAGAAGAGACGCCTAGCCTATTGGATATTGGTTGTGGCGAAGGTTATTACACCAACGAAATTGCTGTGAATCTTCAAGAAAAGAAAGGGGCTACTTTTGGCCTAGACATTTCTAAGATTGCTATCAAATACGCCGCTAAACGCTACCCTGCTGTCGACTTCTCAGTTGCATCAAGCCATCGCCTACCCTTTGCTGAAAACAGCTTAGACGGAATTCTACGCATTTACGCGCCTTGCAAGGCTGAAGAGTTACAACGCACCATCAAAGATAATGGTGTGGTGATCACCGTGACACCAGCTAGCCGACACCTGTATCAACTGCGTGATGCAATTTATGATGGCGTTCGCTTGCACGACGAAGATCCAGAAGTGATCGAAGGTTTTACGCTTGAGCATCAAGAGCAACTAAACTATATGATGGAACTATCGGGGTCAGATGCATTCGACCTGCTACAGATGACGCCGTTTGCTTGGAAGGCGAGTGAAGAGTTTAAACTACAACTCACCGAGGCAGAGCAATTCAACTGTGAAGCTGACTTTATGCTGCGAGTGTACCGCAAACAAATTTAATTGATATTGATTATCGTTTGCATTGAAATCTTATCTTGCCTCCTTTAGTATGCGTGTTCTTCAAGGAGGCATTTCATGCAACGTATTATTCTTATCGGATTAGCTACTCTTCTCACGGCTTGTGCTAGTCAACCTGCAAAAGACACTTCTCAAAAAGTGGCTCAAACGGAATCCGTTTCCACATTCTATGACTACCAGTTCGCTTCTCCACAAGGCAAAACACTTTCTCTCGATGCATTACCCGAGCAGCTGATTGACGCTGATGTGGTTCTAATTGGCGAATGGCACACGCATTCTGCCATTCACCGCTTCCAAACCGACTTCTTAAAAGCGCGCCGCAACGCAACATCAAACATTGCGCTTTCAATGGAACAGTTCACTCGAGAGCACCAAGCCACACTTGACCAATACTTAAACGGCGAAATTGGCGAACAAATTCTCATGTCTCAAGCGGCAGCTTGGCCAAATTACGAAAGTGATTACCGCGCGTTAGTTGAGTTCGCAAAAGCCAACGACGTCGATGTTATTGCGGCAAATGCACCAAAGCCATTCGTGCAGTGTATTGGCCGTAAAGGATTGCCTTACCTAGACCAATTATCGACCGAGCAACGCCAATGGATTGCTGCCGAAGTGGATACTGGCGATAGCCCTTACAAAGAAAAGTTCATGGCTTCTATGCATCACGGTACGCCAGAGCAAACAGAAAAGCAGTTTGCCGCTCAGGTTACCTGGGACGAAACCATGGCTGAGTCGATTGTGGATTACCTAGCATCAAACCCTGATAAACAAGTGATTCACGTGGCTGGCAAGTTCCACACCGAGGGTGGTTTAGGGACGGCGGCATCAATTCTACGTCGTAACCCTGATTTAAAAATCGCCATCATCAGCCCGGTTGAAGCGATCTCATCGGATAGCGGTGATTATCAGCTTGAAGTGCTTTCGCCGCCGGCTCGCTTTGTAAAGAAAGAGAACCGAATGAAGGCATACAAGCATCTGTCAAAACGTAGCGCTAGCCTAGAGTGTGAGTAGGATCTGTTGATCCACTCTTCTAAGCTAAAGAGTCGATGGGCTAATCCTAGATAATTAGCCCATCGTCGCAACTTGATCACGTTCCCGTCATTCATCCTAACTCTATCTAAAATCAAACATTCTTATCGGCACAAGACTTGCTTAGTAAATAGACGATTTAACCAAGCAGACGAAAATGTAATGTGCGAATAAAAAAACATCACTATCGATGATTAATTACACAAGTTTTTCACACCTCTGCCGATACTATATTTAAGGATAGGTAAGGAGAGCTATATGACGCCAGTAGGAACGAGTAATACTCAGCTGTATTCGCCTTCGCAGATGAACGCTAAGAGTTCAGCTAACGAAGCTGAAAAGCCTACACCGCTTAAGGTTGAGCAAAATACGGTTAGGCTTTCTGATGAAGGCAAAGCACTCTTATCTGCCCTAAAAGAAATTGATAAAGAAGCGAAGAAAGTCGAAGCAGAAAACGCGACAGTTACCGATAAAGTTGAGTCATTCGCTCATGGTGCCTTGGGTATGGATCACCCAGATAAGATTGAAGAAGAAGATGATGGTTCTTATTCAGCGGGGCAATACCTGTCCGCAGCGGCAACCGTAGGCGGTATTCTTCTCGCACTCATTTAGCCTTGCCAACCTATCGCATTCTCTAGAATAAAAGCGATTTATCGTTACGACAATAGACCCGATTAGGTCTAAAAAACGAGTTCATTCCATAATTCCGCTCTCATTTTAATGGAATAATACTCGTGAAAAACACTTTTGAGCTTATCGATAAGCCAACCTTTTTTGGTGCTATAGCACTCCTACTCACGATAGTTTTCCCGCTCATTTTGTTCCCTGCACAGGGCGCAGACTGGATTGCGGTTGCGAAAACATTCATGACTGATCAACTCGGATTCCTGTATCTTGCTCTAGGTCTCGCAGCCTGTGCATTTATGGTGTACGTAGTATTCAGTGATATGGGACAAATTAAACTGGGCGAAGCTGATGAAGAGCCTGAGTTTAAAACTGCATCATGGGCTGCCATGCTATTTTGTGGCGGTATCGGTGCAAGTATCTTGTATTGGGGCTGTATTGAGTGGGCTTACTACTACCAATCACCGCCTTTCCAACTAGAACCTGGCAGTGAAGAAGCAGTACGCTGGGCTGCGACCTACGGCCTATTCCACTGGGGACCAATCGCATGGTCTATCTACCTAATCCCGGCAATTCCTATCGCTTACTTCTTCTACGTACGTAAACAACCTGTTCTAAAGATTTCAAGCGCATTAATGCCTGTTCTTGGTGAACACCGTAGTAAAGGCGTACCAGGAAAGATCGTTGATATCCTATTCATTTTCGGTCTATTAGGCGGCGCTGCAACAACATTAGGTTTAGCCGCTCCTCTGATCACTGAAGGTCTAAATCACCTATTTGGTCTACCTAAAAATAACCTAACGCAAGTGATGGTGCTTTTAGTGTGTACTGCGATTTTTGCTTACTCATCTTATGCTGGATTGGAAAAAGGCATCAAGATCCTAAGTAACATCAACTTCTGGGGTGCGATGGGTCTACTGGCTTTCGTTCTGATCGCGGGTCCAACAATCTTCATGTTAGAAACAGGCTTAGACTCAATTGGTCGTCTACTGTCTAACTTCTTCGTGATGGCAACGTGGGCTGAACCATTTGGTGGTTACGGTACATTCGAAAACACTCACTTCCCACAAGACTGGACGATTTTCTACTGGGCATGGTGGCTAGTATTTGCACCGAGTATGGGTCTGTTTGTTGCGCGTATCTCTCGCGGCAGAACCATCAAACAAATGGTGTCAGGGTCGATCTTCTTTGGTTCTCTAGGTTGTTTCCTGTTCTTCATGATCTTAGGTAACTACGGCCTATCACTGCAGCTTTCTGGTGAGCTAGATGTCGTTGCCATTTTGAATGCGGAAGGCGCAACCAAAGCTATCTTCTCGATGCTTGCACAATTGCCAATGAGCACGCTGGTTATCGCTGTATTTACAATGCTGTGTATCATTTTCACGGCAACAACATTTGACTCTATCTCATACATCCTAGCGTCTGTTGTACAAAATAACGTGACCGAAGAGCCAATGCGCTGGAACCGTATGTTCTGGGCATTTACTCTGTCGTTCTTACCAACGATTCTAATGTTCTTAGGCGGTCTAAGTACGCTACAAACGGCGGCGATTGTTGGTGGCTTACCACTGCTTGCTATCTCTGTGATGCTGATGATTTCAGCGGTTCGTGCGACTAACCTCGACCTACGCCATCAAGATGCGTATATCGAGCCAACGATCAACATCGAAGAACTGCCAGACATGGACCCTTGGTCTGCTGAAGGTATGGCGTTGGCTCAGTTTGAGAAAGAAAGAGATGCAGCACAAGAAGCCGCAGAACTTGAGCGTGTTGCTTACACAGAACTTGCCGCAGTGAAGAAAGAAATTCGCGCTTATGTGTTAGAACAAGGTTCACAAATGGAAACTCACGAGTTACCAGAGAACCTACAACAAGCACTTGAGCAGGCCGAGAGTAATCTTAGTGCCGCACAAGCGAAAAAGATCGAGTTATCTGAGCAAGCTCAGAATGCTCGTATCACGTTCAATCAGGTGGTTGCAGACTTACCGCTTGCTTGACATTAGCCATGACACAGTCCATTGATTTGGACCCTCCTAAATACGACAAAGGCTCACAGAAATGTGAGCCTTTTTTTATTCGGGTGATTGACTAGTCTTCGTTAACTAGCGGTTCGGGTGGTTCAAGATGTGATCTTCCCAATCGACAACATCGATTTCGTATACCACTTTGTTACGAACGCTTTCACCTGCTGCATGCATCTCTGTTTTTGATCCGGTGATCAACGGGTGCCATTCAGGAATCGGCTTAGATTCTGATAAAAGGCGGTAAGCACAAGTGTCTGGTAGCCAGTGAAACTCATCGATCTTGTCACGAGTCAGCTTCAAACACTCTTCACCTGAAGTGAAGCGGTTCGGGTAATCTTTACACGAACATGTTTTGTCGTTTAACCAGCTACACGCCACATTGGTGTAGTAAACTTCATCGCTATCTTCATCCATTAGTTTATGTAGGCAGCACTTACCACAACCGTCGCAAAGTGATTCCCACTCATTCTCGGTCATCTGTTCTAGTGTCTTTTCTTGCCAAAATGGATTCGTCATAGGATTACTTCTTACTCTTTTACTGGGGTGCGTGTTATACCGCTAGCCCATAAAAAGTTCAAGGATAATAATTGTTCATTCTTTGATTCAATCAACAGCTGTCACTCTCATCATTTTTTGCTACTATCGCGCACCCTGTTATTTAGTGAGTTTAATTTGATGGAATGTCGCCTAGGTTGTGGAGCATGCTGTATCGCTCCAAGTATTACATCTGCTATTCCTGGAATGCCTAATGGTAAGCCTGCTGGGGTACGCTGCATCCAATTAAATGAGCAAGATCTCTGCAAATTATTTGGTCAACCTTCACGCCCGAAGGTATGTCACCAATTCAAAGCTTGCCCTGTCATTTGTGGTAAAACCGACCAAGAAGCGCTTGATAACCTTATTGAGCTCGAAGCAATAACTTAACAATACTTTTCTTCTTATATATGCCCAAGATTTCACAACTTTGATAGAACTAAACTATCTTATTGATACTGGTAAAGATTAATAAGGATAGTTATGAATAAGTATATCGCAGAAATGTTCGGTACGTTTTGGTTGGTGTTAGGCGGTTGTGGTAGTGCCGTCTTAGCCGCGGCTTTCCCTGATGTGGGAATTGGTCTACTCGGAGTTTCCCTTGCCTTTGGTTTAACCGTACTCACTATGGCTTTCGCTATTGGTCATATATCCGGTTGCCACCTCAACCCTGCTGTCACCATCGGTCTATGGAGTGGTGGTCGCTTTGATGGCAAGGATGTTGCGCCTTATATTATTGCCCAAGTGATTGGCGGTATTATCGCGGGCGGCGTGTTATTTGTGATTGCTTCAGGCCAAGCAGGCTTTGACGCTGCGGCATCTGGCTTTGCTTCAAATGGTTATGGTGAACACTCACCGGGCGGCTACTCGCTCACAGCAGCTCTCGTTTGTGAAGTGGTCATGACCATGGTGTTCCTATTCGTGATTATGGGCGCGACGGATTCGAAAGCACCCGCTGGGTTTGCACCTATCGCAATTGGTCTTTGTTTGACCCTAATTCACCTTATCAGTATCCCTGTAACCAATACCTCGGTAAATCCTGCGCGAAGTACTGGTGTAGCCGTATTTGTCGGTGATTGGGCCGTTTCGCAATTGTGGCTATTCTGGGTTGCACCGATTATTGGTGCCGTGATTGGCGCGATGATATACAAAGCGGTAAGAGGTTCAGATTAAGCGCTGAAAAACGTCTAAAGCAATAAAAGAAAAAGCCGCTTAGTGATGCTTCACCAAGCGGCTTTTTTAGATCTTATGACGACCGAGTAAGGAGTGCGAAAGCGTGGTGCCATCCACCAGCTCTAGCTCACCACCAACGGGAACACCATGAGCGATACGGCTAGCGTTCACTTCATGGGCATTACATAGCTCAGCAATGTAGTGCGCTGTCGCTTCCCCTTCAACTGTTGGGTTAGTCGCTAGGATTACTTCCGAGATATCACCACGACGCAGGCGGTAGTCCAAAACATCGAGACCGATGTCACTTGGACCAATACCATCAAGTGGTGAAAGATGACCCATCAATACAAAGTAACGACCTGAATATTGGCCAGTTGCTTCGATAGCTGCAATGTCTGCAGGGCTCTCTACTACACAGATTTGACCATTTTCCTGACGTTTAGGATTGGTACAAATGTGGCAAGTATCTTCTTCAGTAAAAGTACGGCACTCATTACAGTGACCAATTTCGGTCATTGCTTGGCTAAGAGCTTCAGCCAACTGTAGGCCGCCTTTTCTATCGCGCTGTAACAAATGAAAGGCCATACGCTGCGCCGACTTGGGGCCAACCCCAGGTAGACAACGTAAGGCCTCCATCAAATGCTCCAGCATATGACTGGTACGCATATTTAACCGTTCTAATGTTCAAGTAATAGCCTGTTCAACACAAACCACCACCTGAATTAACCTTTAAGAATAAGTTACTTAGAAAGGCATCTTCATACCTGGTGGAAGTTGCATTCCGCCAGTTACGCTAGCCATTTTCTCTTTTTGAGTTTCTTCAACGCGACGAGCCGCATCGTTGAAAGCAGCAGCGATAAGATCTTCAAGCATCTCTTTATCGTCTTCCATTAGGCTTTCATCGATATCAACACGGCGAACGCTGTGGCTACCAGTGATCGTTACTTTTACAAGGCCAGCACCTGACTCACCTGTAACTTCCATATTTGCGATTTCTTCTTGAAGCTTTTGCATGCGCTCTTGCATTTGCTGGGCTTGCTTCATCATGTTGCCCATACCGCCTTTACCAAACATGTTAATACTCTCTGGTCTAATTGGTTTATTAAAATTAATTAAGCTATACGAGCTTAAATGGGGGTTAAAACAGTGTGATTCAACCCCTCGATGTTCAGTTCTCAGATTTGCTTATCTGGGATGATATGCCGGTCACTAAACAAGAAAACGTTCTAGATAGGACGAACGCTGTCTCTGTCGAGTTCAGCGGCAAAACGTCTTTCAATGAACTGTACGTTGGCATCGTTTTCTAAAGCGGTAAACGCGTCTTTCAACTTACCTTGATACAATCGTTCTCGTAATTCTAGCGGCGTTTCTCCACCATCACCGATTTCAACACTCAAATGACACTCTTCCCCAAGCACAGTATTGAGAGACTGCAATAGCTCACTCTGTGCACGGTCCGTATTCAAGTGAGCTTGGCTCGCTCTTAACGTTAAAGTGATTGATGTGTCGTTTTTAGCAAACACTGAGTTCAATGCTAACTGTTCAACAAGCTTGGCTGTCTCTAGCTTTTGAATCGTGGCTGACCATTCATCTTGAGCAATCGACTCTTGAAGCAATTTATCGACCATTTCTGGTGTCTTAATATGCTCCAACGCACGTTTGATCTGAGTAGGTGTAAGCTCTTTGCTCACCTCTTTCACTACAGGTTTAGACGGTTTCCAGCGATAAGGTTCATTATCGTTGGTCACATTTTCTGTCGAAGAGGCTGATAAAGAAGCTGGCGACACCCGCTCAGAACCACCGTGTTGCTGAGCAACTCGATCAAGAACTGAAGTTTTAGCTGGTGTCGCTTTAGCCTTTTTTGGCGCCGAGCCTTTGTTTTCTGTTGCCGCGCTGCCTCTACGTTGAGAACGTAATTGGTGGCGTAAACCACTCACAGGCGAAGTTGCACGCGCTGGCTGCTCTTGCGGAGCAGAAGGTGCAACGCTTGGCTGTTGAACCGGACTCTGGTTTTGATAATTCGTTTGTTGCTGCTGAGGCTGCTCTGCACCGTAGCTTGGACGCTCATCATAAGCAGGAGGCGCGTCATACTGGCTATGCGGGTAATCCTGCTCAGGATAACCTTGGTTGCCTGAATGTTCAGCGTAACCTTGCGAATCTGAATACTGTGCTGGAGTCTGTTGCACGGGTGGCTGCTGCATAGCTTGCTGTTGAGGCGCCTGTTGTTGCATCTGAGGCTGTCTCGGAGCTGCCATTGGCGCAGGTTGACTCACTGACTGAGCAACGTTCTGAGCTTGAGCTGCTGGAACTGGCGCTGGGCTTGCCGACTGAGTCGAGATTGCCGTAGCAACCGCTTGTTCAGCTGGTCTAAATGCCAACATGCGTAAAACCACCATCTCAATACCAACGCGAGCGGTTGGCGACAATGGTAAGTCTTCACGACCTTTCAACACGATCTGGTAGTAGAGTTGAATGTCTTGTGGGCTAAGCGCTTTGCTCAGTAGTTCAAGCTTCTCAGCGTCAGGCTGTGCCTTATCTAATGTAGATGGCAAAGCTTGGAACATCGCAAGACGATGCAGTTGGGCCGCAAGCTGATTCAGCAAACCATCCCACTCAACACCGTTCTCAGCAAGGCTTTGGATACACGCCATCGCTTGCTGTGGCTGCTTACTGCTAATCGCTTCAAGCAAGTGGATAGCTTGGTCGGTATCCAGTGTTCCGAGCATGTGAGCAACAGTATCTGTTACGACATTGCCATTACCCAATGCGATAGCTTGGTCTGTAAGGCTTAGCGCATCACGCATACTGCCATCAGCAGCATGAGCAATCATTCCAAGCGCACGAGATTCAGACGTCACATCTTCTTGTTCAAGAATATGATCGAGCTGCTCGTGAATATTATCAACGCTGATCGGCTTAAGATGGAACTGCAAACAACGCGACAAGATCGTTACTGGAAGCTTCTGTGGATCCGTTGTTGCGAGCAAGAATTTCACATACTCAGGCGGCTCTTCTAAGGTCTTTAGAAGCGCATTAAAGCTGTGCCTAGAAAGCATGTGGACTTCATCGATTAGGTAAACCTTGAAGCGACCACGTGCAGGCTTGTACTGAACATTGTCCAGAAGCTCGCGGGTATCTTCTACCTTAGTTCGTGATGCCGCATCGATCTCGAGCAGGTCAACAAAGCGACCTTCATCGATTTCTTTACAGGTTGCACATTCACCACAAGGTGTTGAGGTAATGCCTGTTTCACAGTTGAGTCCCTTAGCAAACAAACGACCGATGGTTGTTTTACCAACACCTCGTGTACCGCTGAACAGGTATGCGTGGTGCAACCTATTCTGGCTAAGGGCATTCTCTAATGCTGTTAAAACATGGGCTTGACCAACCACTTCTTTGAATTTGGTTGGTCGCCATTTTCGCGCTAACGCAAGATAGCTCATGAATAATTCCGAAAAGGATTAATGACCGTCGAATTCGCAGATGCTAAACACTTCTAGACCTAAGCCTTGTAAGCGCTTGTCACCACCGATTTCTGGAAGGTTAATAACAAATGCAGCGTGTTCTACCACACCACCAAGCTGACGAATCAACTTTGTTGTTGCTTCAATCGTACCGCCCGTTGCTAGCAAATCATCAACCATCAACACTTTATCGCCTTCAACGATAGCATCAGTATGGATTTCTAGAGTGTCGGTGCCGTACTCAAGCTCATAAGATTGTGCCACAGTTTGACGAGGCAGCTTGCCCGGCTTACGAACAGGAATGAAGCCAACACCTAGCTCAAGTGCCAAAGGCGCACCAAATAGGAAACCACGAGCTTCAGTACCAACGATCTTAGTAAAGCCCATGTCCTTGTATGTTTCCGCTAGCAGGTCGATAGTCGCTTTGTAAGCTACTGGATCTTCCATCAAGCTTGTTACGTCACGGAACAAAATACCCGCTTTAGGGTAATCAGGAATGCTTTTGATGCTTGCTTTGATCAGAGAGATTTTTTCTGTGTTCATAATCTTATGCACTTCATTAGGCCGCTTTCCAAACTCTCGTTAACGAATCAAACATCAACGCTCGGAATTAAGGAAAGGTACGATTGGTATTCATTGCAACGAGAGTCATAACTCTGATTGCTGAAATAATAAACGCCCGCTATACAAGCAGGCACACTGGCTTAATGGTAGTGATTTTCTTTGCTGTCAGCAACCAACTCATGGGTTGGAAGTCGCATAAACCATGTGAGAAGAATAACAAGTACACAAATTAGGAAAGCCTTGACCCAAATGATAGGGGCAAAGTAGATGGATAACGCAAAACTCAACAAGATAAAGAATACGCCACGCGTTTTAACTTGTTTGGTGACGGCACCGTGTTGATACCAATTGTTCAGCAAAGGACCCAGCGTTTTGTGCTCATGCATCCATTTATGAACTTTCGGATTGCTTCGCATGAAGCATGCGCTGGCAAGAAGGAGAAAAGGAGTGGTTGGCAGAACGGGCAAAACTATCCCTAGAACTGCGAGAAATATACAAAGGCCACCAGCAATATTGAGGCTTAAAACTCGAACGCTAATTGTGGCCTCCTTGAGTTAGCTATCACCAATCGGCGACGACAGCTTAACTAGAATGTTGCGTAACCATTGAATACGCGGATCAACGTAAGTGTTGCTGGTAGCAATGGAATCATTAAAAATGCGGCTAAAAATCCTAAAAAGTAGAATACATTAAACGGGTCTTGAAAGTCTTTGTTATCTGCCATGATTGCTTCTTGTTTTTGTTAGTGAAGGTAAGTATCCGGCGAACCAAACCCGCTTTGCTAAATCGACATTTAACAAAAAAGGCATAGCCACACCATTTGCGCAACTATACCTTAATCAATTATTCACAAAAACCGAGGAAATATAGGGTTAATCAGTAGACCCTTGGTGTATGTCTAAACTAAAACTTGCCGCTCCAAGTAGGCTCAACGATAGTTGGCAGCCCTGTTCGATCGGAAGGTCCCGCGTAATAAAGTTCTTCTTGCAGTTCTCACCCAAGCGCTCACCTGCTGCAATATATTGATTCAATTCACCATTCGACCATTGCCCGTCTAGACCCGCAGGCAAAATGGAGATGGTTCCCTCGGCAAGGTCAGCAACACCAAACAAGGCATTCACTGGGGTGGAGCATTTAGAGCAACGAATCCCCTTCTCTAAGATTTCAGCAATATCTTTGAGATCAACATTAAAATCTTTTCTGTTTCTTATGTAATCGTGGAACAGCGCTCTCACTAACAATGTTGTCGCGGAGCCGCCATTATCAGACGACGATGAATCAACGAGGTAAAAAGCAAACTGCCCGTTCATCATCCACGCATAGTCAAACACAAGTGGCATCATCTCTGTTGATTGCAGTAACCGGTAACTGCAACGCCATGAGCCTTGTCGCGTATCTTTCTCTGGAAGCAGCGCATGCAGTAAGTCTTTTGCTGCGCTTGGGTTATCTTGAAGGTAATTCAGGTGCCAATGCAGTTCTTGGTCTTCAGGGATCTCTCCCCCATCATCCACACAGAACCATTGGCTCGAAAAATCTCGTTGGTCTGAAATGTTATCGAACGAATCTGTCAATGTATTCGCAATCGCACTTCCTAGGTGACGGTGATCCTCTAACGGCTTCGCCAAGAAGTCTTTAATACCAAATCGCAAGGCTTTCGCCACGTCAGACATATCATCAGTGCCAGACACAACGATCATAGGCAGTGACGGGTACTCTAAACTGAGCTCTTCCACAAGCTCTATGCCATCAAGTATTGGCATTGATAAGTCACACACAATTAAATCTGGCGTTGAGTCTCTAAGTTTCTGCAGAGCGTCCAGTCCATTTTCAGCCTCAACCACTTTATAACCGACCTTGTCTAGGTACGCGCTGGTTATACGGCGAAAAATAGGATCATCATCAACCAACATCACGCATTTTTGGTTAATTACTTCCTGAGCCGAGGTCATTACTGGCTGACTGTGAGTTTTGTACATAATCTATAACCTCACAAAACTAAGTCGAATTATTATTGTTATCTGTTCTAAGAACTAATATAAAACTTAGTAATAAAATGCTAAATACACAAATTTGCACTCTTTACTGGTAATTCGTGACGAGGATTGGAATACTTGTAAATAGTGCAACGAGTTGACGTAACGCAAACATTGATCTCACTGTTACGTATAAATTAGATGAGATTGTAAACAAATGTGTCTGGATTTATGAAATTAGATGATTTAAACCTCTTTCGACTCGTCGTTGAAAATGGGAGCTACACCGCAACATCGCGCAAGACTATGATTCCGGTTGCGACCATCACACGACGCATCCAAGCCTTAGAAGATTCTTTGAACCTTAGGCTTCTCAATAGACACGCGCGTAAACTTTCTTTAACAGAGGCAGGCGAACGTTTCTTCAATGAATGCTCTCCGCTGTTGCAACGTCTCTCTTCTACTGCAGAAGAGTTAACTGACGTGTGCAAAGGCGCTTCCGGTAAGATTCGTATTACGGCACCCTCAAACCTGACCAAGCGCATGATGATGCCAATGTTCAGTGAATTCATGATTCAATACCCTGATATCAATATTGAGCTGATGATGAACAACCAAGCGGATCAGCTGGATCCAACGGAGTGGGACGTAATTTTCCGAGTCGGCCCTCAGCGTGATTCAAGCCTAATCGCTCGAAAAATCAGTGAAGTCAAAGATATTCTTATCGCGAGCCCTGAGTACTTAACGAAGAACCCAGCTCCAAGCCATGCTGAAGAGCTAGCGAACCATTCGCTACTCAAAGGCTACCCGCTGATTAAGTGGCAGCTGAGTAATTCGAATGAAGAGACGGTGGTGAATAGCGAGAAAGGCCGTTTCAACGCCAATGCGCTTAATGTCGTAAGACAAGCGTGCTCAGAAGGCCTAGGTATCACCCTGATGCCTGACGTGATGATTCGTGAATACATTGAAGATGGCAGCTTAGTGCAAGTCTTAGAAGACTGGAGCGCTAACCCTCGTGATATTTACATGCTTTATAACCACAAAGACCATCTACCAGAGAAAGTGAGATTGTTTATTGATTTTGTGATCGCATACCACATTCATTAAGGTCAATCCCCTTCTCTATAAACAAAAAACCAGAGCCGATGCTCTGGTTTTTTATTTTCTGTATCGCTAGCGAAACTCTGTATGACTAACGAAACGCTAGTTAAGCGCCTTCGTTATGTAACTCTAAGTTAGCAAGATCTTGTTGAATCTCACGCTGAACCTTTGAGTCGTCATTACGCAAAGAGTCTAGGAAATCTAGGTACACTTGGTCGATATCGCCCGTTACATACTCGCCGTTAAATACAGAAGTATCAAAACGAGAGATGTCTTGATTGCCCATGCCCACTGCAGAAATCAGATCTGGTAGCGTTTGGAAAATCAAGGCGTCTGCGCCAATCTGCTTACAAATCGTTTCGTTATCACGACCATGAGCAATCAACTCTGTCGCGCTCGGCATATCAATGCCGTAAACGTTAGGGAAGCGAACCTCTGGAGCAGCTGAAACCATGAAGACCTTATTTGCGCCAGAATCACGAGCCATCTCAATGATCTGCTCTGATGTTGTGCCGCGAACGATAGAATCGTCAACCAGAAGAACGTTCTTACCTTTAAACTCAGAGCGAATTGCGTTGAGCTTACGGCGAACCGACTTCTTACGTTGTTGCTGACCTGGCATGATGAATGTGCGGCCAACATAGCGGTTTTTCACGAAACCTTGACGGTATGGCTTATTGATCGCTTGAGCGATTCGTAGCGCAATATCGTTTGATGTTTCAGGGATTGGAATAACTACATCAATGTCTAAGTCTGCGTACTCTTCTTTAATACGCATACCAAGCATCTCACCCATCTCAACGCGTGCGCTGTAAACCGAGATTTTGTCGATGAATGAATCTGGGCGTGCAAAGTATACAAACTCAAAGATACATGGGTTTAGTTGTGGGTTGTCTGCGCATTGCTTAGTGAAAAGCTCACCGTCAAACGTTGCGTAGATAGCTTCACCTGGTGCTACGTCGCGCATGAAGTCGAAACCAACAGCATCGAGTGCTACCGATTCAGACGCAACCATGTACTCTGTTTTACCTTGAACTTCACGCTTACCAAGACACAATGGACGAATACCATGTGGGTCACGGAATGCGATCATACCGTGGCCGATGATCATCGCCGTTACGGCGTAAGCACCACGAATTGTACGATGCACATTTGCCACAGCGCGGAAAACGTCATCTGAAGTTACGTTACCTTTAACAGTATCGATCTCATGAGCTAATACGTTCAGTAGAACTTCAGAGTCAGAGGTTGTGTTTACATGACGACGGTCTTTTTCGAACAACTTCTCACGAACTTCGTTTGCGTTCGTCAGGTTACCGTTGTGCGCCAACGTAATGCCAAAAGGAGAGTTTACGTAGAAAGGCTGAGCTTCAGACGCACTTGAACTACCCGCAGTAGGATAACGAACATGGCCAATACCAACTTCACCTTGTAGGCGCTGCATGTGTTTTGCTTCAAAAACATCTTTTACTAAACCGTTCGCCTTACGCAGACGGAAACGATTGCTTTCTATGGTACAAATACCAGCGGCATCTTGGCCACGATGCTGCAATACCGTTAAAGCGTCATAAATAGACTGGTTTACAGGTGTTGAACCCACGATTCCAACAATACCACACATGTCCTAATCCTCGATTTTTCGACATTAACTGGCGCTAGAGCGCGCCAGATAAGAAACTAGATGTTGCTTGTAAATGCTCGAAGAACGGCGCAATGATTCGACTAAATTCTGGAACCAATTGCGAATTCTTCCACCACTCAGAACTTGGGAATGCAGTAAACGCATCCATGAAAAACAACACTGCAGAAACAATCAAAACACCACGTAAGCCACCAAAGACGACACCGAGGATTCTGTCTGTACCTGACAGGCCTGTTTTCTGAACTAGTTGACCGATGACATAGTTAACTAAGGCACCCACAACTAACGTTGCAACAAACAATGCTGCTATCGCAGTTCCGTTTCGAAACATCTCATCTTCGATATTGGTGAAGTACATCGCTAATTTAGCGTAGTACTGGCTAGCAATAAAAAATGCTCCAAACCAAATAACGAGTGACAAGGCTTCTTTAGCGAAACCACGAACTAAACTGATCACGGCAGAGAAGCCGATCACGCCTAAAATGACAAAATCTAACCAATTCATGAATTCTTCATCTTAAGTTGGCGCGCATTTTAACAGAAAAAATGCTGACGCAAACGTTTTCTTATGGATTTAACGGTTTAAATTTGAGCAACTGGCCTTTTGAACCCGTAATTTTTTCTAATTCCTTAATTTGTCGCTCAAGTTTGGATTTAGAGACATCCGGGCCAATAATTACTCGCGTAAAAGTTTTTTCTTGCTTGGTGTGAGCCTGATAACCGCGCTTTTGCAGATCCTTAACAACGTTTTTTGCGTTGTCAGCATTCTTCAAAGCCATCAATTGAATAATCCAAGCACTGTCTTGGTATTCATTTTTTTCAGGTACCGGCTTAACCACAACTGCCACTTTGTCTGCTTCTTTATCATTAGAAGAAGACGCGGTTTGCGTGTTTGAATTATCAGTACGACCACTTTCAACCACTTGCTCAACCGGAGAATCCGGTAGCGCTATCTGATCTTCAACGGGATCGAGTACTTCAAACACTTCAACATTACTATCAAGCTCAGGCTTAATTGGAATGCTTGCAAACTCTTCTTTGTAGTGGAGCTTCTTACCATCTAGTACATCGGGCAATACAATCACGCCAATGGCCACTAAAATGATGGTGCCGACTAACCGGCTTTGGAATTTACTTGCCATTTAGTTTCCTTTTTTCTGCCAATGCTCCAACACTTCACCCACTGTATGGAAAGAACCGACAACCAACACAACATCGTCACCTTTAACAGAAGCTAAAGCCGCTTCAAACGCTACAACAGGGTTTGAATACCGCTCTACACCTTCAGGTAAGCTTTGACACAATTCAGCGGCTGTTGCGGCTCGTGGGCCGTTCAGCGAAGCTGGGTACCAATGTGTTGTTATTGGCGCTAATACTTCCAATGTCGCGGGGATATCTTTGTCATGAAGCATGGCGACTACAACGTGTAAATTTTTGCCTGCATACCTCTTCGCGACTTGCTGCGCAAAGTACTCAGCAGAATGCGGGTTGTGTGCTACATCAAGCACAATCACCGGTTGTTCGCTAATTTGCTGCATACGCCCAGGAAGCTGCGCATTCTTCATGCCGTTAACCACGTTCACGTCGCTAATACTAAGCTCTGATGTGCCCAATGCCATCAACGCTGTTGCAGCGTTAGGTAACGGCAGGCTTGGAATAGGTAGCGATTCTAGTTGGAATGCACCACTGCGCCAGTTCCACGTATCACCGTCAACATCATAAGTGTATTGAATACCGACTTGGTAGAACTCAGCCTTAATGTCATCAGCGTGCGCTGCAACCGTAGCCGGTGGCTTGGGTTGACCACAGATAGCGGGTTTACCGCTACGATAAATGCCCGCTTTCTCAAAACCAATCACATTGATGTCATCACCTAGCCAGTCAACATGGTCGACAGCCAAACTAGTAATCACAGAAACATCATGCTCAACGATATTGGTCGCGTCTAAACGCCCGCCTAAACCCACTTCTAAAAGCACAACATCAACCGCTTCAGTTTGAAATGCACGTAACGCCGCTAAAGTGCCATATTCGAAAAAACTCAGGCTGATTTCGCCACGCTCTTTCTCAATGAAATCGAAAGACTGAACCATCTTTTCATCAGATAGATCTTGGCCGTTGATACGAACACGTTCGTTATAGCGAATTAAGTGAGGAGAGCTGTAGACACCAACTGAGTAACCAGCGTCCAATAGAATCGCTTCCATCAGTGCACATGTTGAGCCTTTGCCATTGGTTCCGGCAACAGTAATAACATGTTGAGCAGGTTTGGTGAGGTTTGCCTTAGAGGCGACGGCCTGAACTCGGTCTAATCCAAGATCAATAGCGCTTGTGTGGATGTTTGATAAATAATCAAGCCACATCTCCAAAGAGGATGTGGCTTGAGGAATAGGTTGTTGACTCATCTAACTCATAACCATAATTAAGTTGGTTTGTTAGAAGGTACTTTACCCTTTTTCTGGCGCTTCTGGTACTTCATAAGTAGCTTCATTCGGTGAATCGTTCACAGAAACTACTAATGGTGAAGGCTGGTTGGTCATTTTAGCAACAAGGCTTGCAACGCGCTGACGCATCTCACGACGGTCAACAATCATGTCGATAGCACCGTGGTCTAGTAGGAACTCACTGCGTTGGAAACCTTCAGGAAGGTCTTCACGTACCGTTTGTTCGATTACACGACGTCCAGCAAAACCGATCAGTGCTTTTGGTTCACCAATATTGATATCGCCAAGCATTGCCAAACTTGCAGAAACACCACCCATTGTTGGATCAGTCATAACTGAAACAAACGGTAGGCCTTTCGCAGATAAACGCTCAAGCGCAGCACTGGTTTTCGCCATTTGCATTAGAGACATCAATGCCTCTTGCATACGAGCACCACCACTTGCAGAGAAACACACTAAACCACAGTTGTTCTCGATAGCAGCATCTACCGCTTTCACGAAACGAGCACCAACAACAGAACCCATTGAGCCGCCCATGAATGAGAATTCAAAAGCACACGCTACGATAGGTAAACCCAATAGTTCGCCTTTCATTGCAACTAATGCGTCTGTTTCACCACTGTTCTTTTGAGCAGCAGAGATACGTTCTTTGTAACGCTTAGAGTCTTTAAACTTCAGCTTGTCTTGTGGCTCAAGATCAGCACCTAGTTCAACACGCTCACCTTTGTCTAGGAATGTATCCAGACGACGACGTGCTTTCATGCGCATGTGATGGTCACATTTTGGACATACTTCTAGGTTACGCTCTAGTTCAGCATGGTACAGAACCTGCTCACAAGAAGTACATTTCGTCCAAACACCCTCAGGGATAGACGCTTTGCGAGATGTTACGATGTTGCTTTTTTCTAAAATCTTTTCAAGCCAACTCATGGAAGACCTTTTTGTTTCGATTCTTCCGCTTGATTGCGAAAGAAATAAATTTGGGAATTATGCGTGGGAATTAAAGCACATAAAACAGCGACTGTAGATAAAAAACTGGTTGTACCTATTTTCTGGGACTATCTTACGCACTAAACCGTAATAATTTTTGAACCTAAGTCTCACATTTAGTTCAAATTATCCGGTAAAAATAGAGGACCAATTGGCTCTCGTGGTAGCTCAAAATGTTCAGGATAATCAACATCCACCAGATACAAACCTTCCGCTTTTGCAGTTGCGCCGGCTACTTTTCGATCTTTAGCTTCTAAAAGCCACTGGATCCACTCTGGTTTCTGCTCACCTTTACCTACGGCAATAAGGCTACCCGTAATATTCCTCACCATGTGGTGAACAAACGCATTCGCTTTAATATCGATCACAATGTAGTGTCCATGACGAGTCACGTTCAAGTGAATCATGTTTCTCCATGGGCTACGAGATTGACAGTGTGTTGCCCTGAACGAAGTGAAGTCATTCTCACCAAGTAAGTACTGACCCGCTTCATGCATTTTTTTCTCATCAAGATGACCATGATAATGGCTCACACCTGAATTCAAAATGCCTGGGCGTAGTGCATGGTTAAAGATAATGTAGCGATAACGACGGGCAGTAGCCGAGAAACGAGCATGGAAATCCTCATTCACTTCTGTCGCCCAACGAACCGCAATATCTTTTGGCATGTTGGCATTCGCGCCCATTGTCCATGCCACCATTTTACGATCGACATTAGTTTCAAAGTGAACGACTTGTCCCGTACCGTGAACACCGGCATCTGTACGACCTGCGCACATAACTTCTACAGGGTGATTCGCGACAACTGAAAGAGCCTTTTCCAATTCTTCTTGGACACTTTTCACGTCTCGTTGGCGCTGCCAACCAAAGTAGTGGGTACCGTTATATTCAATACCTAAAGCAATTTTCATGTTCTTGTTCTCTTTGAAAATGGGCGAGAATTATATACGGAAATCAGTGCTAGCCCAAATAGGATGGGGCTAAAACTTCAATAAACAATCAGCATCGACCGAGACGATGCTGTTGAAAAACCAAATGAAACGATAGCGCTCTGTATCGCCTTAAAATAAAGGGTAGCCAACGCTACCCTTTCTGATTTGTAAATTTATCGACCGTTTAACGTATCGATAAGATTTTTTGCCTCTCGACGAATATCATCGCTGCCGTCAACGATTGCCTCTTCTAGAAGCTTAATTGCCCCTTGCGAGTCACTCATCTCGATGTAGATTTTGGCCAAATCAAGCTTACCCGCAGCTTCTGCATTGCTGTCGACATCATAATTGCCAATATCACCGATAACATCAGGGAATTCGTTAAGACCCACATCCAGTTTAAGCTCTTCATCGTCTGGATTAATGACTTCTTCACCTTCTTGCTCGACTTGAGCCATTAGCTCATCAATCGTCATGTACTGCTTATCACGACTGTTGCCTGATTCGGTTAGATTGTCTTGTTCAGCCCAATTCTCTTCTTTGATTTTCGGTTCAGCTTGCTGTTCAGCCGATGCCCAAATCTCTTGTTGGTCATCAGGCACATCATTATGCATGCTCGATTGTTGTTCTGGCGCTAGGTTAAAGCCTTTCCAGTCTTCGCCGCCGACTTCAAGCATGGCGTCAATATCTAACCCTGCGCTATCAATCGAAGTTGCGTCCAATGGCTTATCGAACATGTTGTCGACAGAGTCTTGAACATCTTCAGAAAGCAACTCAGCTAATGCTGTCTCATCAAAGTCATCAAAGCCTTCTAGTGGCTCGTCTTGAACCGCTGCAGGCGTTGAGTTTGGCTCTGAAGCCGCGCTCAGTGATTGTTCTGGCTGTGCAAAACCAGCCGGTTCAGAGTCTTCAGCATTCGAGAAATCATCAGCCTGACTATAGCTCTGCGGATTTGAGAACAGATCATGCAACGCATCTTGCTCTTCGCCTTGTGGGCTGAAAGAAGTCAGTGGTGTTGGCTTCTCAGCAAACGCATCAGAGATGGCTTCATCTTCACCATATTCCGGTAAATCAAACTCATCGAACTCTACGCCTTGGGCTTCCGCCACCGGCTCGGCATTGCTTTGCTCAATATCATCTAAAACAGAGTCTGCTTTTGCGCTTTCTTCATCGTACTCCGGAAGATCAAGGTCATCGAACTCGAACTTCTCTGTGTCAGGCGCTAAGTCTTGCTCTAACTGTGCTTCATCTGGTTCACTCACCACTTCCGCTAACGCATCGTCTTCACCAAACTCTGGTAGTTCGAAGTCATCAAGCGAGAATTCTTCTTCGCTTTCTGGTTTCGCAGTTTCAACTTGTGGTGCAGCATCTAACTGAGGCTCAGCGGTAGGTTGCGATTCAACACTTGATTGAGAGTCTATAGCAGGCGTTGCTGGCTCTGTTGTTGATTCAGCATCAGCTTCCGCTAGTGCGTCTTCTTCACTAAACTCTGGTAAGTCGAAATCATCAAACGAAAACTCTTCGTCGTCTTGCGCCTGAGCTATAACTTGGGCTTCAGTTTGAGGCTCAACACTTGGTTGAGCATCAATAGCTGGCGTTACTGGTTCTGGTGTTGATTCAGCATCAGCTTCCGCTAGTGCATCTTCTTCATTAAACTCTGGCAATTCGAAGTCATCAAACGAGAATTCTTCTTCGCCTTCTTGTCCTAGAACTTCAGCTTGTTCTGCTACTTCCGCTTGTGGTGTAGCTTCAACTTTCGGTTCAGCGACAGGTGTCACTAGCTCTGGTGTTACGTCAGTTTCCGCTAATACTTCTGGTTCAGACGCCTCATCTTCAATCAGCCAATCATCGTCTTCTGGCACACCAAATTCATTTGGAATGATCTCTGGCATGTTTGCAGCACGAACTGGCTCTGGCTCTGGCTCTGGCTCTGGCTCTGGCTCTGGCTCTGGCTCTGGCTCTGGCAAGGATTCAACGACATCTTCAAGCTGATCGCTACCTTGGATTTTCGGTTCAAAGTCAAAATCAGAGTCAATGTTCGCTGGCGACTCTACATCGTCGATGGCTTCAGCTAACCAGTCTTCAACCGTTTCTTCTTCATCTTCAGAGATATCGTTCAAAGACGATGGCGAAGCTTGCTCTTGTACGTCGGCTTCTTTCGGCTCTGGTTCTTGTTGTGCGGTTTCTTCTTTAACTCGCTCTTCAAAATCTGGTTTGTCAAAATCAGAATTCTCAGATAACAGCGAGTCGATATCCAGTTCATCATCTTCAACCGATGATGCGGTTTCTTGCGCTGATACTTCGTCGCTGTCTAAAAGAGACGCTTGCTCTGGTTCAACCGTATTGTCAATTGATGGTTCAACAGGCTCTTCTATTGCTGGCAACAAATCATTGTCATCAGAAGTCATTAACTCATCAATCAACGCTTCGTCTGTTGTTTCTAGCGAGTCATCAAGCAAAGCATCCGTTGCCGGTGCGACACCGAACAAATCATCGATAAAACCATCACGATTAAAGGCTTCATCATTTTCTGGCTTAATGTCAGAACTTTCTTGAGTCATTTCAGAATCTAACGATTCATCAGTAACGACTTCAGGTTGTGGTGTTTCACTAATGTCCGGATCTTGCTCAGGCTCACCTTCAGAGGTTAACGGAGTAAGCTCAACGTCTGAGTCCTTTTCAGGCTCCTCATTGGCGTTGTCCAAACCAAAGGCTGCGTCTAACTCTTTATCAAACGTCTTATCTTCAGATTCAAGCTCGTCTTCAATGCCACTTGTCAGTAAGTCATCAAATGGGTCTAGAGATTCTGATTTTGATGCATCCGCTAAAAGCTCATCATCTGACAATTCACTATCAAGGAAATCATCCAATAAGTCGGTACTTTCGGCGTCGAGTTCGAAATCATCCTCGTCAGAGTCACCTATTAATTCATCCAAGGTTTCCGTGCTGTCTTCTGCGATGTTGAGGTCATCATCGGTCGATAAACCAGAAAGCTCTTCAAGCTCAGACAGAGAATCAAAGCCAAGAGGTTCGCTTTCAGACTCATCATCCGAATCGTCCCCTAGCATCTCATCAAGAAGGTCTGTCGAGTTACTTAGGTCTACGTCATCGCCTGCCAGTTGCTCATCAAGCAGATCAACGCTGTCTTGAGGTTCTTCATTTACGATGGGCTTATCGAACTGAGACAGAATGTTTTCGATATCATCATCAGACGCCAAACCACTGTTTAGGTTAGTGGCAATCTCATCGTCGCTATCGAGGTTGAAAGGGTCATTCGCTTGATCGTTCTGAGCAGCAACTTGGGCAAAGATGTCATCAATATCATCATTCGCTGTCGGTGAAGCTGGCTCAGGGGACTGTTGTTCAGAGATTAGAGCATCAATATCAAAATCGTCATTGCTCAAATCAACAGGCTTAGTCTCACTTTGTTGCTCAGAGATAAGCGCATCGATGTCAAAATCATCGCTTGCTGGTGTTTCAGTGCTAGAAGGCGAATCATTTTGCTCTTCCGAAATCAGAGCATCAATATCGAAGCTATCATCATCTTCGTCATCAAGAGCAAACAGATCATCTAATAAAGATTGGTCTAGCTCGTTGGAACCGAGATCTTCAGTTTCAGACTCTTGAGATAGTAAAGCTTCAATGTCATCAGCAGACATTGCGTTATCATCAGAAAGATCAAAGTCGACATCATCAGTATCGACGGCGCTTTCCGCTGTTTTGTCTAGCGCACGTTCCATCTCTTCAAGGCCAAGCGCTTTCTCTTCGCCATTAACACTAATGCCGTTGCTGCTGTCTAAATCTAGATCGTCGAAGTTGGTGTCTAAATCACCGTTTTCGCCAATGCTAGCAAATGGGTCATCGTCTTCACCATCTAGATTGAAATCGAGATCAGATTCATCTAAACCAGCAAAGACATCATCCTCTTCGGCTAGCGCTTGATCGTCAAACAGCTTGTTGGCGTCATCTTCCGTACCAAACAAGTCATCATCTAAAGACAGCTCGTTAAGGTCGTCCATCTCGTCGCCCAATGTAATAGGTGCAACGGTACTTGGTTCTGGCTGGAGCGGTTGTTCTTGAGTCGTCTGCTGTTGCTCATCATTTTTAGAACGACGGCCTAACAGCATCACAACGATCAAACCAATGAGCAGACCTGGAATAATCGCAAGAGCCGCCACTAACCAACCATTCGATAACAGTTCGTCCATGACACTTGGTGCCATCTTTTCAATTTCGGCGTTCTTTCTACGCTCTTCATCAAGCAGCTTTTCCACTTCGCTACGAATGCGGTCTTCATCACTGAGCTCTGTTTTTAGCTCATCCACTTCCGATTGAACATTCGATAACATCAAACGAAGTTGGTGATTTTTCTCTTCAAGTGACAGCAGTTCAGTTTCTGAAAGCTCTAGCTGCTTCTCTAACTTGTTCATCTCTTGGGTTGGTGCAGATTGAGCTAGAGATGATTGAGTTGGAGACAATGGCTTTTTAGCAGTTTCAGTAGTGCTTACTTGCTTAGCAGGAGTAACATTTTTTGCATCAGAACTCGGCGCTTTGGGTTTTGAAGCGACAGGCTTACTTGCAGGAGCATCAAGCTTAGCAAGATGTGAGTTCATGATGTTGATAGCTTGCTGCGTCGAGCTTGCACGTGCTTGCTCTAAAGAAGGCACGCGTAGATTGCTCGCAGGCAGCAGGCTATGGATATTCTGGTTTTCAAACGCTTGTGGGTTTAAGCGATAAATAGCCAACAGAGTTTGTTGGACTGAAACGGAGTTATCAGGGCGTAACTTTGAGGCAATAGACCACAATGTTTCTGAGCCGCGAGTTGGACCATAGAAACGTGAAGGCTCAGCGCTATTTGATTGCGCTCTTTGAAGTGGTTCTGAAAACGTAGGCGCTGATTGTATCTGGCCATTAGGCCCTACAACTCGAATGGAATCTGCACGAACAACGGAAATCTGAGTCGCAATGATAAAGGCAAAAGGCATTAACCACGGCTTGAAAATTTGAAACATAAAAGGCTCAGCTAGGTGCTTAAATTCGGAAAAGTGATGATCTATTAAATATATCGGATAAATGACGTAAAACTATAGAGATGAAAACAAAAAATGTGTTGCAGCAACAATATTCGCAGCAATTTCACACAATTTGACTAACAATATTTTTAATCGATTAAAAAAGCCCCACTAAAGAGTGAGGCTTTTTTATCAAAGCAATAAAGCTTAGAAGTAATCGCGAATCAGAACTTCAGCGATTTGAACTGCGTTTGTTGCTGCGCCTTTACGAACGTTATCAGCGACAACCCACATGTTTACGCCACTGTGATGGCTGATGTCGTTACGAATACGACCAACCATTACGTGGTCTTTACCACCCGCATCACGAACTTGAGTTGGGAAGTCTAGAGCTTGGAATACTTCAACGCCTTCCGTGTTCTCTAGAAGCTGAATAACTTGCTCTGCACCGATTGGCGCGCGAGTTTCAACATGTAGAGATTCAGCGTGGCCGTAGAACACAGGAACACGAACACAAGTCGGGTTCACCGTGATTGACGAATCAGCAAAGATTTTCTGAGTTTCCCAAACCATCTTCATTTCTTCACGTGTGTAGCCGTTCTCTGTAAATTCATCAATCTGAGGAATACAGTTGAACGCGATCTGCTGTGAGAATGCTGACTTGTCAGCTGGCATGCCGTTAAGAAGCTTAGCCGTTTGACCTGCTAGCTCATCGATACCCGGCTTACCTGCACCAGACACAGATTGGTAAGTTGAAACGTTAATACGCTCAAGACCCACTTCATCGTGAATAGGTTTAAGTGCTACTACCATCTGAATAGTAGAACAGTTAGGGTTCGCGATGATGTTGCGGTTACGGAACTCAGCAATCGCTTCAGGGTTCACTTCTGGAACAACCAGAGGAACATCGTATTCATAACGGAAACGTGATGTGTTATCGATGACAACCACACCTTCGTCAGCGGCGATTGGAGCCCAACGTTCTGAAAGCTCGCTACCTGCAGAGAAAAACGCAATATGTACTTGAGACCAATCGAAGTCTTCTACGTTTTGTACTTGTATTGTTTTGCCGTTAAAACGGGAAGTTTTGCCTTCACTACGTTCACTTGCTAGTAAGTGCATTTCACCGACAGGGAATTTACGCTCTTTAAGTACTTCAAGAATGGTTTCACCAACCGCACCAGTCGCACCTAAAATAGCAATATTAAATTCTTGGCTCATTGTTTCTCTCTTTTATAAAGTTGGCTTTACCATAAAACCGAGTTTAGATAACGGCGTTAAATTACAAGATTCGTCGCCCGTTAACTCGACTGCACTGTACTCTCTGCGGTCCCAATATTCTTTACGCATCTTGTCAAAAGAACCCGGCGTAACGATATTGCGACGGAATAAGGCGTCGTCTTTGCGCACATCATAGATCAACTGAGTCAAATTGTGCAGTGTTGCTTCATCCCAAGCTCTATCTAATTTCATTTGAGGTACAGGCGCTGTCGGCAATAAGTCGCTTGCATACGCACGCTGTTCAGTACCTAAAAATTCACAATAACTGTTGAAGATCATCGTGGTACCACGCGCTTTACCTTCTAAACCGTAGCCCGCTACGTGAGGCGTTGCAAAAGCGAGTAACGGAAGAAGCTCAAAGTCGACTTCAGGTTCAAACTCAAACACATCAAGCACTGCAGTGAAACCATCGGCTTTTTGCAGGCGAGCTTTTAGCGCTTGGTTATCAACCACAGGACCGCGAGCTGCATTAATCAGGATTTGATCAGCACGTAAGTTGTTCAGCACTTGCTCACTGATCAAGTGATGCGTTGGATACTCACCCGTCTTAGTGATTGGCGTGTGTAATGTAATAACGTCTGATTGTTCAAGCAAAGTCTCTAACTCAGTAAATTCGCGAGTATCACCCTCTTGCTGTTTTAGAGGGTCGTTCAGCAGAACTTTGATACCAATACCTTCAAGGCACTTCGCTAAGTAACTGCCCACTTGACCACAGCCGATAATACCAACCGTTTTATCAAAAACAGAAAAGCCTTGCTGTTGCGCAAGCACCATCATCGCACTGAATGCGTACTCAGCAACACCCACCTTGTTACAGCCAGGCGCCGCAGTAAAGAAAATGCCACGCTCTTTCATCAACTCTTGGTCAACATGGTCCATACCAGCCGTCGCAGTACCGACAAACTTCAGCTTATTGGCTTTGCTGATCAATGACTCGTTTACCTTGGTAACAGAGCGAATCATCAATGCGTCTACGTCAACTAGGTCGTCAGCAGTAAGTGTGCGACCAGACTTCATTGTCACTTCCCCTAGCTGGCTAAAAAGCGCTTCAGCGTAAGGCATATTTTCGTCGATTAAGATTTTCATTTGGCGAGTACTTTTGTTGGGGTCTATCGACCTAAATGTGAATTGAAATGATTGTGCAAAATTCCACACACGGTGTCGAGTAGCAATTGGAATACATTATAAATAAAGGGCTGAATCACTGAGTCTGCACAAACAACAGACATAAGATTCCATACCCAAATCTCAAACGGCTAAAACGAAAAATGCCCGATTGAATAAACAATCGGGCAAACATCCAGAACAAAAGGATCCTATCTCGCTCTCCAGGAGACAGAGTCTTGCGTCTGTTCAACCAGTACTAACCAAAGTCAGTACTGGTCAAGCTCTGGAAACCTTTCAATCTCTAAACCCAGATTTAAAAACTATGTTCAAAAAACACGTTTACCAACCTGCGTCTAAAAACTTTGTTCTGATGGTCATTATTACTGGGTGACCTGTGCGTGTTGAATCGGCACTAGCGCAACCCTTTAACGATTAACCTTGTCTCTGTAACTCAAGCTTAAGTTAAGCTTGGTACTTTTTGATTACTAGCGTTGCGTTCGTACCGCCGAAACCAAAACTGTTAGACATAACTGTAGTTAGCTCTTGATCACGAGCTTCAGTTACGATGTCTAGGCCAGCAGCAGCTTCGTCTAGGTTCGAAACGTTAATGCTTGGAGCGATAAAGCCGTTATCTAGCATTAGCGTTGAGTAAATAGCTTCGTGTACGCCAGCAGCACCTAGAGCGTGACCTGTCATCGCTTTAGTTGCAGAAATTGCTGGGCTGTTGCCACCAAATACTTCTTGGATAGCGCCTAGCTCTTTAACGTCGCCAACTGGAGTTGAAGTACCGTGAGTGTTCACGTAATCAACGCCATCAACGTTTTGCATCGCCATCTTCATACAACGAACCGCACCTTCACCAGAAGGAGCAACCATGTCGTAGCCATCTGAAGTTGCGCCGTAGCCTACGATTTCACCGTAGATTTTTGCGCCACGAGCAACAGCGTGCTCAAGCTCTTCGATAACTAACATGCCGCCGCCACCAGAGATAACGAAACCATCACGGTCTGCATCGTAGGTACGAGAAGCCAGCTCTGGCGTGTCGTTGTACTTAGTAGAAAGTGCGCCCATTGCGTCGAACATCATAGTCAGAGACCAATCTAGTTCTTCACCGCCACCAGCGAATACAACGTCTTGTTTACCCAGTTGGATAAGCTCCATTGCGTGACCAATACAGTGTGCAGATGTCGCACATGCAGAGCTCATAGAGTAGTTCACACCACGGATTTTGAAAGGAGTTGCTAGACAAGCAGAAACCGTAGAAGCCATTGTACGTGGAACCATGTATGGACCAACGCGCTTCACGCCTTTCTCACGGATGATGTCTACCGCGTTTACTTGGTTTAGAGATGAAGCACCACCTGAACCCGCAACGATACCCGTGCGGTCATTAGATACTTGATCTTCAGTTAAGCCAGAATCAGCAATTGCTTGCTCCATTGAAAGATAAGCGAATGCCGCTGCATCACCCATAAAGCGCATTTTTTTGCGATCGATATGGTCAGCAGGGTTCATTTTTAGGTTACCCCATACTTGAGAGCGCAAGCCATTTTCCTTGAACTGCTCTGAAGCGGTAATACCAGATTTACCCTCTTTCAGTGATGCTAAAACTTCTTCGACGTTGTTACCGATACTTGAAACAATACCCATACCGGTGATTACGACTCGTTTCATGTGACATTCCTATAATTCTAAATTCAGCTAGATGATAACTAAGAAGCCTAACAAAAGTGGTCAGCTTTCCTAGAAATTCGTACAATCCCTACCAACATATCGCTTCAAATCACAAAATGATAGATTTTATGACTTCAATTACTAATGCAGAACTGGAATGGAATGAGTCTGGCACGCCAGTTTCAGACCAATTTGACGACGTTTACTTCTCCAATGTTAACGGTTTAGAAGAAACTCGCTACGTCTTTTTAAAGCAAAACCACCTTCCAGAGCGTTGGCTTGAACATGAACAACGCCGCTTTGTGATTGCTGAAACCGGCTTTGGCACAGGTTTGAACTTTCTTGCAGTTTGGCAATGGTTCGATGCTTTTCTTAAAGATAACCCACAAGCGATGACCAAAGAGTTACATTTCATCAGTTTTGAAAAATATCCTTTAAATAAAGAGGATCTCATCAAAGCACACCAATCGTGGCCAGAATTAGCCGAGTATGCGACGAAACTCCAAGAACACTACCCTATTGCTCTACCTGAATGTCACCGCATTGTGCTAGGCGACGGTGCAATCACGCTTGATTTGTGGTTTGGCGATATTAAAGATTGCATGCCCAACGTACCAACCCCGCGTGAAGGTTTGGTTGATGCTTGGTTCTTAGACGGTTTTGCTCCGAGCAAGAACCCAGAGATGTGGAATCAAAACCTATTCAACGGCATGGCTAAGCTCGCTAAGCAAGATTGTAGCTGCGCCACCTTCACCGCTGCTGGCTTTGTTCGCCGTGGCTTAATTGAAGCTGGCTTTGAAATGAAAAAGGTCAAAGGCTTTGGTACTAAGCGAGAAATGATCGCCGGCCGACTTGGCGAAAAGCACGCTCACACCAACATCAAACCTTGGTATGGCCTCGCTCAACACACTGAATCCCAAGACATTGCGATCATTGGTGGTGGTGTCGCCAGTGCTGCATTAGCCAAAACGCTAAGCCGTCGTGGTAAAAACATCACCCTTTATTGTGAACATCCACAAGCTGCGGGCAATGCCTCAGGTAACAACCAAGGTGCGATTTACCCGCTATTAAGCGAAGCGACCTCGAACGTGTCTCGCGTGTTTGGCCCGGGATTACTGTTTGCTCGTCAATTTATTAATCAAGCGGCTCAGTCTATTCAATTTGATCACAGTTGGTGTGGCGTGAACATCTTGATGTGGGATCAAGGCTCCACTAAAAAGCTCAACCGCATGTTGGAAGGCAACTTCCACACCGACCTGATTCAGCGTTTATCGCCAGAGCAAGCCAACGAAAAGATTGGCTTACCCGTCGATAAAGAGAGTGTTTACTTTCCGCTGGGTGGTTGGTTAAGCCCTCTTCAACTGACTCAAGGCTTGATTGGCAAGCTAGAAGAGAGCAACCAAGTGAGCGCACACTATCAACATCAAGTAACGCAACTTGAGTGGCTCGAAGCTGAAAAACAATGGTTACTGACGATTGAGGCACCTCAAGGTGAGATTCAAACTAAGCACGACCAAGTAGTTGTCGCAAACGGACACAAGTTCACTCAGTTTGAACAAACTCAGCCAGTACCACTGACTCCGGTTAAAGGCCAAGTGAGCCATATTCCGACCACGGAAAATCTCAGCCAGCTAAAAACCGTGTTGTGCTTTGATGGCTATTTGACGCCACAGAACCCCAACAATGGTCATCACTGTATTGGTGCGAACTACGACAAAACCAATATCGACCAAGAATTTGATATTGAGGTTCAGCAGCACAATGGCGAGCGCCTACATGGGTCACTACCAGACCAAGCATGGGCAAAAGATGTCGATACCAGTGACAACTTAGCGCGCCAAGGTATCCGAAGCGTAAGCCGTGACCACCTTCCGTTTGTCGGAAACGTTGGTGACTTTGAAGCCATTAAGGAGCAGTACCAAGATCTCCACAACTTCAACCCGCAGCGTGACTCGGTTGAGGATGTAGAAACGGTAACAAGCTTCCCTAACCTTTATTGCTTTATCGGACTGGGTTCACGTGGTTTGAGCTCTGCACCATTATTGGCTGAAGTATTAGCATCACAGATCTGTGGCGATCCGCTGCCCTTGCCTGTTGATGTGCTTGAGGCGATTCACCCAAGTCGAATGTGGGTACGCAGACTGCGTAAAGGTAAGGCATTAACGGCTGGATGGGTTGCTGACAAGCATTCTAAATCAAAGCCGTAGTTTCTAGTTCAGCTATTTTGAACATCTGAAATTTCTGAATATCTGAAACTAATAAGTTAAAAGCTAAAAAGCCCGAGTTCATTGTGTCGCTCGGGCTTTTTGTTATTCGTGTTGCTCTAAACTGATGTTCTAAACGAAGCTGTATTTACAGCTTAGCAACCGCGTCTTTAATCTGTAGAACGATCTCTTCGTTGCTGATAGAACCAGATTCAAAATCAAAGTTATCGTAGAAGCTTGGTACTGAAACTGACGCTTGCACGTTGCCACCGAAGTAAGGTGCAGAACCTGTCGCTGCACCAAGTACCGTTTGTGCGCCACCAGGGCCCGGTGAAGTCGCTAGGTAAACCGCCGGCTTCTCGCCAAACACTGAACGCTCAATACGTGTCGCCCAGTCAAATAGGTTTTTATACGCTGCTGGGTAATGACCGTTGTGTTCTGCAAACGAGATAACGAATGCATCGGCTTCAGCTAGGTCACGTAAAAATGCTTGAGCGCCTTCCGCTTGGCCAATCTCTTTTTCAGTGTCTTCACTGAACATAGGCACATTGTAATCGGTGATGTTTAGGACTTTTACTTCAGCACCTTCAATCAAGTTTGCTGCGTAAGTTGCTAGTGCTTTATTGATAGAGGTAGAGCTTGTGCTTGCGCCAAATGCGATAACTTTCATGGTGTGACCTTTTCTATAGTTCCGTTAAGTGGGATTAGAATAACGTAGTCAAGAAATGGAACCATCACAAGAAATGAACGGACTCATTCAAAAATTTCGAATGAGTCTCAAATTATTGGTTCGCTCAAAAATGAGGAGGAAGAGTAATGAGCGAATTACGGTAGACGAATAATGCTAGACGAATAAAATTAAGCTTGGTTTTGCAGCTCAACCCAAAGGTCATTAACGATCGTGCGATCGGCTGGCGTCAATTCAGAACGCGCGTCTTCTAGGCTCTGTTCAATACGAGCTTTTACTTCAGCCACATCTTCAATGCCTTCTTCTTCACATGAAGCCACTGAAAGAGAAATATGACCACGTAAGTAACCACCAGCAAACAGTTCATCGTCTGATGCGTTTTCAATGCGAGCATCAATTACTTCAAGTAGTTTTTCTTCAAATTCGATAATCATAATATTCTCTTATTTCACAATAAATTGGCTAGCACATAAAGGTTCTACATCGTAGAAGCTGCGTAATGCTTCAGAGAGCATTTTCACGCGAGGCGGAAAGCCTACTTCAAAGATACCCATAACTTCGCTATGTACTTTATTCATAAAGGCCAAACGATCTGGCTCAAAATCGCCGTGTAGATTGTCACAGCTGACATTAAAAGGAAAGCCTGCGCTCATCGCAATGATCCATTCATACGCTTGTGGGCGAATTTCTACTTTTTCAAACTCAGCTTGAACCGATTCCGTTCGACCGTCAGGTTCATACCAATAGCCAAAATCTTCCAGTAAACGACGCTCAGGCCCAGCAACGCACCAGTGTGCGATCTCATGGAGTGCAGAGGCGTAAAAGCCACGTGCGAACACGATTCGATGGTGTGGGATAGTATCATCAGCAGGCAAATAGATCGGCTCATCAGCCCCTAGCTCTAGTTTGGTATTAAAGCTTTCAAAAAAGGTCTGATTGAAGATATCGATAATGTCTGAGTATTGGTGTGTCATAAAATCAAATTTAAGTAAAAATAACTGGGGCATTTTGCTTTTTTTTAAGCGCTCGGTAAAGCCCTATCAAGCGTAATGACATCGGGTTCGCCATTATACTTTGCAGTGACAATCGATTGCCATTCCCAGATTACACCACTTTAAGGTGAATGATTAGTTTAGCTAATCTGAAACGCCCATTCACGGTACAAATATTCATTCGTCAACAAGCATTTTTACTACTACACTCGCGCTTCATTTTATATCCCTAAGGCCTATAAGACTCGAGTTTATAGACCTAAATTATAGAGCTACAGCAATGCTACTAAGTGTTTTGTATATCATTGGCATCACGGCAGAAGCCATGACCGGCGCTCTCAGTGCAGGCAAACAAAAAATGGATTGGTTTGGTGTAATGTTGGTTGCGAGCGCAACGGCAATTGGCGGCGGTACAGTACGCGATATCTTACTTGGCCATTACCCTTTAGGTTGGGTTGAAAACCCTCAGTATCTGGCCATCACCTGTATAGCAGGTGTTATTACAACCGGACTGGCTAAATGGGTTATCAAGCTCAAAGGGCTATTCATTCGCTTGGATGCCTTAGGCCTAATCGTATTCAGTATCATTGGTACCAAAGTAGCGATGACCATGGGTCTGCACCCGATGATTTGCATGGTATCGGCATTAGTGACAGGTGTCTTTGGTGGTTTGTTACGTGACCTTATCTGTCGTCAAACACCATTGGTGTTACATGAAGAGCTGTATGCCTCTGTCGCACTTGTCGCTTCAGGTTTGTACCTAGGTTTGCTTGAGCTTGGCATCAACGACGTCACGGCGACAATTGTGACGCTTGTAGTTGGTTACTTGCTGCGCATGGCGGCTGTAAGATTCAAATGGAGTTTGCCTTCGTTCCAGCTTGATCCTGAAAGTTCAGTGCATTAATGGATTAAGAGCCTTAAGCTGCTAGCTGTCTTTAATGACGATAGTCGCTAACCGGACGAATAATCCTGCTAATGTGAAAAAGGGTTACTTCATTACGAAGCAACCCTTTTTTGTTTCTACCAATTCTATTCTAAATAAAAAGAAGCAGAATTAGATTTGTGGTGTTTCAGTTGTCACACCAAAGTTTTGACCACGATGACGTAGCAAGTGGTCAAGCAGCACGATAGCCAGCATTGCTTCTGCAATAGGTACCGCACGGATGCCAACACATGGATCGTGACGACCTTTCGTGATTAGCTGCGTTGCTTCACCATCTTTCGTGATTGTGTCACCAGGTACAGTGATGCTTGATGTTGGTTTAAGCGCAATGCTTGCCACAATATCTTGACCAGTAGAGATACCACCTAAGATACCGCCAGCATGATTGCTGCTGAAACCTTCTGGAGTTAATGGGTCACGGTGTTCACTACCGCGTTGATTAACAACATCGAAGCCATCACCAATCTCAACACCTTTCACAGCGTTAATGCTCATTAGAGCGTGCGCGATGTCAGCATCTAGACGATCAAAGATTGGCTCACCAAGGCCTACTGGCACTTTAGTCGCAACCACTTGAATCTTCGCACCGATCGAGTTGCCTTCTTTTAGCAAATCACGAATCAGTTGATCAAATTCTGGTACTTTGTCGGCATCTGGACAGAAGAAAGCGTTGTTTTCAATCTCGTTCCAATCCACTTTATCAATTGAGATATCACCCATTTGAGAAAGGTAAGCTTGGATTTCAACACCAAATTCTTGTTTTAGGTATTTCTTCGCAATTGCACCTGCAGCAACACGCATTGCAGTTTCACGAGCTGAAGAACGACCACCACCTCGGTAATCACGCACACCGTACTTTTGATGGTACGTATAGTCAGCGTGGCCAGGGCGGAACTTGTCTTTAATTTCGGAATAGTCTTTAGAGCGTTGGTCTGTATTTTCAATCAATAGACCAATAGAAGTACCCGTAGTTTGGCCTTCAAATACACCTGATAAGATTTTCACTTCATCCGCTTCACGACGAGCCGTTGTATAGCGAGAAGTACCAGGGCGACGACGATCCAAATCTCTTTGAAGGTCTGCTTCGGTAATTTCTAATCCTGGTGGGCACCCATCTACGATACATCCTAGTGCGATACCGTGACTTTCTCCGAACGTGGTCACGCGGAAATGTTGTCCGATACTGTTTCCTGCCATTACTTCCTCTAAATCAGCTATTGAGCAGAAGGTTTGATTCCTAAACCGACTGGCTAATAGCTTTACTTGTCTATTCTTCGTGAATTCATAGTGGCTTTATTACCAAATGATGTAAACCCCAAAAAACGAACAATTTTAACTTTCTATTACATAAGCCGAATGAAACGAATAACAGAAGAAAATGAGTCGCGCTTGAAAAGAAGTGTTTTATGATGTGTAAAATGCAAAAAACCCGACAACTCGGAGAGTTATCGGGTTTCTTTAAATAATGGCACGCCCTGAAGGATTCGAACCTTCGACCACCTCCTTAGAAGGGAGGTGCTCTATCCAGCTGAGCTAAGGGCGCGCTACAGGAACGAATTATACGAATTCGAATCAGTAAAGCAACGGCTTTATGTAACATTCTGATCTAAGTGGGTAAAAAAAGGCCAACAAACATATAAGTGTTGGAAAACAGACCAAAGCAAACGTTTGCTTGATGGTAATCAAAAAGATTTTCTGGAATAATGCGCCAAAAACATCAGCCACTAACTTGAATATCAATACTAAGGAAATTCATGACTGCTCAAAATATTGATGGAAAGCTAATTTCTCAAACGGTTCGCTCCGAAGTTGCTGCACGTGTAAAAGCTCGTACTGAAGCTGGATTACGCGCTCCGGGCCTAGCGGTTGTTTTAGTGGGTGAAGACCCTGCTTCTCAGGTTTACGTTGGAAGTAAGCGTAAAGCGTGTGAAGAAGTTGGCTTCGTATCTAAATCTTACGACTTGCCAGCCACTGCGACAGAAGACGAATTGTTAACACTGGTAGACCAACTGAACGACGATCCAGAGATCGACGGTATTCTTGTTCAACTGCCTCTACCAGCTGGCATTGATAGCACTCACGTTCTTGAGCGTATCACGCCAGAAAAAGACGTTGATGGCTTCCACCCATACAATGTCGGCCGTTTGGCTCAGCGCATGCCTAAGCTTCGCTCTTGCACGCCAAAAGGCATCATCACGCTGCTTGACCGTTACAACATCGACTTACGTGGTAAGCACGCGGTTGTGGTTGGCGCATCAAACATCGTAGGTCGCCCAATGACGCTAGAGCTTCTTCTAGCAGGTTGTACGACGACAACATGTCACCGCTTCACCAAAGACCTTGAAGGTCACGTGCGTCAAGCAGACGTTGTTGTAGTTGCCGTTGGTAAACCTAACTTCATTCCTGGCGCTTGGATTAAGAAAGGCGCTGTTGTGGTCGATGTGGGTATCAACCGTTTGGAATCTGGCAAACTAGTGGGTGACGTTGAATACGACGTAGCGAAAGAAAGCGCAAGCTTCATCACACCTGTGCCGGGTGGTGTTGGCCCAATGACGGTGGCGAGCCTAATCGAGAACACCATGATCGCTTGCGAGCAATTTCACTCGAAATAGTCCGCAGCGCATATAAATAAATTAGAAAGCCGCAACGTGATGAACGTTGCGGCTTTTTTGATGCTTTGGTACTTAGCTATTCGTTTTTAAAACGGGGTGACTCGCTTTTGATGAAGCGCTCGTTGCTACTTATCTGGACTCTCAACTTTTTCCGTCTGTTCAGAAGGCGGTAATAAACTAATAAGCTCACACTCCGTTGATATGAGTTTTTCCAACTCAGATCCTTGTGTAATTAAACGGAAATCACCGCCATTAATCACCCCAAGAGGAATGGCTTTAGGATACAAAGCGTTAAACTCTTTTAAATCAAATGCCTCGGTCAAACCTGTACTTTTAATTTGGCTACCCTGAGCCATCAACGAGTTAAGCTTAGAATAGGTGATCCCTTCCGAAAACAGACTTCTATTGCCATCGCGGCTCACTTGGTGCCTTTCATGTTTATTCTCTGAGGATTCAAGCTCAAACACCTTATTGGCACCAAACTCGTCTTGGTAATGCATGCTGACTAACGGGTTGGTTTGACGATAAGGCGAGACGATCATCGCACGCCCTATCCCATCGAGTTCCAAATTGTTTTCCGCGTGGCTTGAAGCTGGGTTACCAAAGTAAACATTCAAGTTATCCATACGAGCTAAGCGAATGCTTTCCCAGTTAGTATCAGCAAGCACACTGTTGATGTTGTGTGTGGCTAGCACCTTGGCAAATTGTCTTGCAAAGTGAGTGGCGCCAAAGAAGATAACCCCTTGCGCTTTCTCTTGAGTGACCCCTAGCCTTCTCGCCCACCAGCTCGCGGTTAAGCTCTGAATCACAACCGTACCAATAATGACTAAGAACACCATGGGCACGAGCAGATCTGCGCCTTCAATCAATTGCTTCTCTTGCAGTTTTATCGCAAACAGAGAAGAAACCGCGGCTGCTACGATCCCGCGAGGTGCCATCCAACTCAAAAACCATTTATCCGCCGAATTAAGATCCGTACCGATCCCGCTGATCCACACACTTAACGGGCGAGCCACCAACATAACCACCGCTAGCAACCCAATACCGCCCCAACCTATCGAAAGGAAAGCCCCCGAATCGAGTCGACTGGCTAACAGAATAAACAACGCAGAAATAAGTAACACGGTCAGGGTTTCTTTGAATTCGATGATGTCTTCGATGTCCAAGCCCTTCACGTTGGCAAGCCAGATCCCCATGATGGTCACGGTTAATAAACCCGATTCTTCACTCAGATCATTAGAAAACGAGAACGCCGCCAACATTAGCGTCAGCACAGCCACATTACGTAAATAGTGCGGTACCCAATGCCCTTGCAGCATCTTGGCAATCAAATGGCCACCGATGATCCCTAAGCCTAAACCTATGACTAACGTCAGGCCCAGAGCTGACAGAACATGTCCGGTAGGGTCAGCAGAAGAAACAATGTACTCGTAGACGAGAACCGCAAACAGAGCGCCAATCGGATCAATTACTATCCCTTCCCATCGCAAGATACTGCCTAACGAAGATTTAGGCTGAATACTGCGAAGCATGGGCACGATTACCGTAGGGCCAGTTACCACAACTAATGCACCAAACAGTGCGGCTAACGGCCAACTGAAGTCCACAAAGTAGTATGCCCCCACCACGATACACGCCCATGTAATCAACATGCCGAAACTCACGAGGTGAGTCACCATCCGGCCATGGCCTCTGATTTCTTTGAAATTTAGGGTCAATGCTCCTTCAAACAAGATGATGGCAACCCCTAAGGAGATCATAGGAAACAGCACATCACCGAAAATGGCATCGGGATTTAGAATATTCAGGCCGGGACCTAACAATAGGCCAACGATAAGGAGAGGGAGAATGGCGGGAAGACGTAAACGCCAGCCGAGCTGCTGACAAGCTAAAGACAAGAGTCCAATTAACGCCAAAGAAGAAGTAATCGACAAATCCATTTGTGCCCCTAAAAGGTTTGCACCACACCCTGTGGTACAAACTATTCAATGAAATAAGAAAGCCTACGTTCTTACACTATAGGCTCTCTTTTTCACGCTAACCGAATATTATTGTGATTAATCAGTCACTTTACTATAGGGGGAGTAAAGTCATGATCAGTTAACTATAGAGAAAGTACAACACCAGCAATAGCAGCACTCATTAGGTTAGCAAACACACCTGCACAAATTGCTTTGAAGCCATATTGTGAGATGAAAGAGCGACGCTCTGGAACTAAGCTGCCCAAACCACCGATAAGAATCGCCATGGTAGAGATGTTAGCAAAGCCGCATAGAGCGAAAGTTACGATCGCTTGTGAGTGCTCACTTAGCGCCTCTTTAGCATCCATTAGTTGGATGAAAGCCACGAACTCGTTCACGACAATCTTGTTACCGATCAATGAGCCCGCAACCACAGCCTCAGACCACGGCACACCGATCAGCCATGCAACGGGTGCGAACACATAACCTAGTAGAAGTTCGAAGCTTAGGTTTACGCCAAACCAACCACCAACAATACCTAGCAAGCCATTCAGCATTGCAATCACACTGATAAAGGCAAGTAGTGTCGCACCCACCGCAACGGCAATACGAAGTCCAGACATAGCCCCATCTGCCATTGCCTCAACTACGTTTGTTGCTCGTGGAATTTCAACGTCAGACTCAATATTTTCTTGAGCGTCATCTGCGCTACCTGGTACTAAGATCTTAGCCATCAATAGGCCAGCAGGTGCAGACATAAATGCAGCTGCGATCAGGTAATTTAGATCAACGCCAAGCGATGCGTAACCCACTAGCGTACCACCAGCGACAGAAGCCAAACCACACACCATCACAGCAAACAGTTGTGAATCCGTCATGTGTTTTAAGTAAGGCTTAACCACCAATGGCGCTTCAATCATGCCGACAAAGATATTGGCAGTCGCAGACAATGATTCCGCACGACCTGTGCCCAAGAACTTCTGTAGCGCACCACCAATAAGGTTGATCACCTTTGGCATAAAGCCGATGTGGTACAAGCCTGAAATCAGTGCAGAGAAAAAGATAATGATGCCAAGAACATTAATCGCGAAAACAAATCCGTTATTAGTTAGGCCACCAAATAGGAAGTTAATCCCCTCTTGACCGTAGTTGATCAAGCTAGATACCGCACCCGTGGCTGCATTCAACGCTTCTTTACCCATTGGTACATACAGAACCAATAGCGCGAATGAGATTTGTAATAAGAAAGCCAAAGAGACTGTTCTTAGTGGAATATTTTTTCTGTCCGTAGATAGTAACCAAGCGGCAACTAAAATAGTGATAATTCCAAGTAGGGAAGCCATGTGCGTCAACCTAAAAGTTGTAGGTAGGAAAGGCGACGCATTCTATAGAGGAAATCGTTTGCGGCAAGCTGAGGTTGTTAATGTGATGTTGGGGTAATCACGATTTAACTATGAGTATAATTAAGTTATTGAATTTTAATAATTAACTTTGATTAAAAAGCGTACTTTTTCCATATGGAAATTATATTTATAGATTAGGAAACAGTTAGCGATGCAGTTCAACGCAAGTTTTGAGGTTTTTGTCCCAATACGTCGGCGACCCGATATGATCTTTAATGAACTCAATCACTGCCGAAAGCTTCTTCGGCATATTCTTTCGGCTCGGGTAAACGGCATAGAATGGCATCAGCTGACTGGCTCTCCACTCTGGCAATACTTGAATGAGCTTGCCCGTTCTAAACTCTTCTTTCACTAAGTAAGTCGCCAAATAAGCAACGCCCCACCCTGATACTGCCGCGTCTCGTACTGCCTCAGCCAAATCGACTGAGTAATCGCCCGCGACTTTGACGCTGAGGTTTTCTTGCCCGTTGTCAAACGCCCACGATGTGTAATCTCGTTCACGGCTGCGATAGATAAGACAGTTATGGTCAATCAAATCGGAAGGTACATGTGGCGTCCCGGCCTTAATCAAATAGTCCGGTGATGCAGCCACCACAAACTGGCTGTCAGCCAATCGCTGAGCAATATAACCTTCTGGCAGATCTTCGTTGTTGGTGATCCATAGGTCCAGTCGCTCTTCAATCATATCCACCTTGTAGTCAAACAAGTGAACCTCGATTCTCAGCTGAGGATAAAGTTGTCTGAGCTGATCAATCGCAGGAATGATATGTAAAGTGCCAAATGACTGTGACAACCCAACACGCAATATTCCAGAGATGTCATCACGCTGGCTGTCCATATCCATTTGAGCGGCTTTTACCGTGTTAAACAGTTGCTCACAGTGCTGATAGAACACTTCCCCTGCTTCGGTCAGCGTTAAGCTACGTGTGGTGCGTTGTACCAACTTGATACCAATAGAGTCTTCAAGCAAAGCAACTTGCTTACTAATGTGAGACACCGAAACGTTCAAGCTTTTTGCAGCACTGGTAAAGCCTTCGTGCTTGATCAGCGCATGGAATATCACCATCTGTGCAGCTCTATCTGTTAGCACAAGATCACCTTATTAAATCTCTGAAATATAAAATCAAAAAGGACTCCGAAGAGTCCTTTAGTTCGTTCTGCCTATGGTAGGCCAAATGCTATTCAAAGCGACTTAGGTCTGTTAATCAAACTTAATTCTGTCGGCTAGATGGCTTACTGCCAAAGCAAAGTAGTAAGAACGATTCCACTTCATTAACACATTGTAGTTGTTATAAATGAGGTACGAACGTCCGGTTTCATCATCCGGCATGATTAACCAAGCTTTAATGTCTTCATCAAGTGTTGGCAGTGGGCGATCGTCATAGCGTTTAATACCGAGTTCAGACCACTCTTTTAAGTATTTCGCTTTGTCTTCGTCTCGACCTTGTAAATCGATCGACACAGTTGACGGAACATGAACCTGACGACCCCAAGTATATTTGTCATCCCACCCTGATTGGCTGAGATAATTGGCCGCCGAAGCAAATACGTCTTCTTCAGTGCCCCAAATGTCTTTCTTGCCATCACCACTGCCATCAGCGGCGTAAGCTAAGAATGAGCTTGGCATAAACTGAGGTTGACCCATCGCACCAGCCCAAGAGCCTTTCATCTCTTTTGGTGCAATATGGCCTTGATCAAGAATCTTCAATGCCGCCATCGCTTCGCTACGGAAGAAAGCTTCTCGGCGTCCTTCATAAGCCATGGTCGTTAGGGCGTCGATAACGCTGTAATTGCCCGTGAACTTACCAAAATTACTCTCAACGCCCCATAGCGCGACAATGAATCTTGGTTGAACACCATATTCATCACCAATACGCTTTAACGCGGTGTAATGCTCCTTGTAGAGTGACCTTGCTTGCTTCACTTTCCAATCTGGAACCGCTCGTGGAATGTATTCATCCAGAGTCAGTTTTTTCTCAGGTTGGTTTTTGTCGGCTTTTACCGCTCTTGGCTTAAACGTTACACCATCAAAGGCTTCATCAATGATCGCTTCAGAGATGCCTTCTTCACGGCCTTGTTGTTTTAGTTTTTCTACATATTGCTCGAAGCTCAGTTCTTCAGCTTGTACTGAACTTATGGTCAGGCTATTACCCAATAGTAATGCCGACACAGCCAATATGGTTTTCGAAAATTTACTCAACGATCACTCCTCCTTGAATTGAGGTGGCTATCACTCTTCGTCTTGAGATTTCTGTTGAGCTTTACGCTCTTTATGAAGCTCAAGTTCGTTAACTGGTGGTGGCGGAACCTGTAAAAAGAAACCATCGGTATTCAGTGATTCTTTCACTTTTTCGATGTTTACTTGAGCCAGTTTACGGCCATCCATTTTAATTACCATTACAAAACTAGGTTTACCAAACATTTGCATCAATGCGTCAGGAACTTGTGAAAAATCATCCTTCTTAGGGATATAAAGGTATGTTCCTTCTTTCTTTGAGCTTTTATATATAGAACACAGCATGACAAACCTTTTAATTGATTATGACTACAAAACTCTCACTTGCGAGATCAATAGTTTATGTTAGGGAAATATTGGGAACAAAACGTCCATTTGACAACAAGATTACTTGCTGTGCTTGGTTTGGGAATATAACATGATAAACCTAGTTTCAGGCAATGCCCTTTATTTTATTGATAAAGAAATTGTACTAATCCGCTATTGAGGTCCTGTAGTTTTTCGATGTCTAGTAACCCAGATCTAAAAGGTAGCAGCTTTACGCTATCTGTTTTGCACTTATCCGATGATCAAGTCGAAAATGCAGTCTCTTTTCTTCAAGAGAAAGTAGACCAAGCACCTACGTTTTTCGCTGCCGCACCTGTTGTTATCAACATCAGTAAAGTCGCGGGCGATATCGATTTTGTGCAACTTAAAAATGGTATATCTCAAGCGGGCATGATCCCGGTTGGTGTGGCAGGCTGTTCTGATAAGCGAATGCAAAACCTCGCTAAAGAAGCCGGTTTTGCAGTGATGACGGCAAGCAAGTCGCCATCTCAAGCTCCAGCGAAAATGGCACCAATCAAAGTGATTAGAACCCCTATTCGTTCTGGTCAGCAGGTTTATGCGAAAGATGGCGATCTATTGATACTCAGCCATGTGAGTGCAGGCGCGGAAGTGATTGCCGATGGCAGCATCCATATTCATGGCACTTTACGCGGCCGTGCGATTGCAGGTGCAAGTGGTCAAACTGAAGCAAAAATAATTTGTAATGACTTACAAGCCGAGCTGGTTTCCATTGCTGGAAATTACTGGCTCAGCGATCAAATTGAAAGCGAGTACTGGCAGAAGAAAACCATGTTCAGTATGGCAAACGATGTATTACACGTTGATGTCCTCGCAATATAAGAGAAATAAAAGGAAAACAGAATGGCACGCATTATCGTTGTAACGTCAGGTAAAGGTGGGGTAGGCAAAACGACCTCCAGTGCAGCTATTGCCTCGGGTCTGGCTTTAAAAGGAAAGAAAACCGCAGTTATCGACTTTGATATCGGTCTGCGTAACCTAGATTTAATCATGGGTTGTGAGCGTCGTGTTGTGTACGACTTCGTTAATGTTATCAATGGTGAAGCGACGCTGAACCAAGCGATGATCAAAGACAAGCGCACAGAGAACCTGTTCATTCTTCCTGCTTCTCAAACTCGTGATAAAGACGCACTAACAAAAGATGGTGTTCGTCGTGTATTTGATGAACTGGATGAAATGGGCTTTGATTTCATCATCTGTGATTCTCCTGCGGGTATCGAACAAGGCGCTCTTATGGCGTTGTACTTCGCTGATGAAGCGATTGTAACCACCAACCCAGAAGTCTCTTCAGTACGCGATTCAGACCGTATTCTAGGTATTCTTGACTCTAAATCTCGTCGTTCTGAAGACGGCTTAGAGCCAGTGAAAACACACCTTCTATTGACTCGCTACAACCCAGCACGTGTAACTCAAGGTGAGATGCTCAGTGTTGAAGACGTTGAAGAAATCCTGCACATCTCTCTACTGGGTGTAATTCCAGAGAGCCAAGCGGTACTGAACGCATCGAACAAGGGTGTTCCAGTTATCTTTGACGAAGCAACCGACGCAGGTATGGCTTACAATGATACTGTAGAGCGACTACTGGGTAGCCAAGTTGACTTCCGCTTCTTAACGGAACAGAAGAAAGGCATCTTCAAACGACTGTTCGGGGGCTAATGCACAATGTCATTATTAGAGTTTTTTAGACCACAGAAAAAGACAACCGCAAACCTAGCCAAAGAACGTTTGCAGATCATTGTTGCCGAACGACGCAGCCATGACGACCCAGCGCCGTCTTACCTGCCGCAACTAAAAGAAGACATCTTGAAGTGTATTGCCAAGTACGTTGAGGTCGATCCATCAATGGTTGATCTGACTTTTGAACACAAAGATGACGACATCTCAGTGTTAGAGTTGAATGTTAAGCTTCCAGAAGAAGATCGATAATCTTTCTGAACAAGATTGGCAGGTAATACACTTGCTTGTATTGATTGAATAAAAAAGAGAGCCTAGGCTCTCTTTTTTGTATGTGCAGTTTATAACTGTAACTAAGTTAGGCTTTAAAGCAGCAAGCGGTTATTTGATCGCTTTACTCAGCTTTTCGCCAACCACATCTAAACGCCAGCCTTGCATAACATCAGGCAGCTTTTCTGGGTTACGATCGTGCTTCCACACCCAGCTTAACATTTGGTTAAGTTGCTTCTTCGATGCCAAGAATTCCGTCGCCAAACCACTGTGTTGTGATGCTGTTTTCACTTCATCTTTCAGCACTTTGAAGAGTTGCTTGTAGCCAGGGAAGTCCATTAGACGTTCTACTGGTGCTGGGTACTCTTCTTCTGGTGTATGTTCCGCTAACTTTACGATTGAGCTGATCTTCGCACCATGGCGACGCACAGAGCGGTAATCAAAACCCTCTTGCTCCATGTGCTTGGGATCTTTCATCGCAAAACGCGCCACAGCCCATAGGTCTTGTTCTTTGAAGACAAAGTTCAGCGCTAAATCGCGCTTGATTGCTTCTTTTAGACGCCAAGTTGCTAGAGGTCGTAAGATCGCTAATTGCTTAGGTTTAAGCTGCCACGCCCCTTTAATATCAAGGTAGGCTGTATCTGGGTTTACTTTACGAATGCGCTTGGCAACTTGTAAATCAGACTCTTGCTGAGCCGCTTCCCACCAGCCAGCTTCCATCACTTTTTCTAGAAGCTTGTTGTACATTGGCATTAGGTAATGCACGTCTGCTGCTGCGTAGTCCAATTGTTTTTGAGAAAGCGGACGCGCTAGCCAGTCTGTGCGAGATTCACTCTTATCGAGATCGACACCGACAAACTCTGAAACCAGAGCAGCAAAGCCCGTTGATAAACCATGACCTAAGAAAGCCGCCATGATCTGTGTATCAACCATTGGTGTTGGTGTACAGCCAAATGCGTTCTGGAACACTTCCAAATCTTCACCGCACGCGTGCAGCACTTTCAATACTGATGCGTCTTTCAACAAGGTAACGAACGGTGTCATGTCATCAAGAGCAATAGGGTCAATCAGTGACAGCGTTTCACCATCAAATAACTGAATCAAGCCTAATTGAGGGTAATAGGTTCTAGTACGAACGAACTCCGTATCAAGCATAACGACATCGGCTTCACGTGCTTGTTGGCAAACTCGCTCAAGGTCTTTCAATTGGGTAATGATTTGATAATCCACAAAAACTCTCACAGGTTTCTATTTGATCGCCGGATACAAAAATGCCGACATTAACTGTCGGCATTCTAACACCATTTTTCAGCGCTCGCTTAGATTAAGCGCCTCAATGGTTTTGGTGCAGTACTTTCGCGCAAACAGGCTAATTATTCGCTAGCGCGTTTCGCAAGTTCTGCATCGTTTTCTTCACGCAGTACGCGGCGTAAGATCTTACCTACGTTAGTCTTTGGAAGATCATCTCTGAACTCGACTAATTTAGGGATTTTGTAACCCGTTAAGTGCTCACGACAGTGCGCGATAATGTCTTCTTTGGTCAGGCTAGGGTCACGCTTCACAACGTAGATCTTAACCAATTCACCAGACACTTCATGAGGTTGACCGATAGCTGCTACTTCAAGCACTTTACCATGCAGAGCCACAACGTCTTCAATCTCGTTCGGGTAGACGTTGAAGCCTGATACAAGAATCATGTCCTTCTTACGGTCAACGATGTACAACAAGCCTTCGTCATCAAACTTAACGATGTCACCTGTCGATAACCAACCGTCTTGATCGATCACTTCTTTGGTCGCTTCAGGGCGCTGCCAGTAACCTTGCATCACTTGAGGGCCACGAACTTGTAGCTCGCCTACTTGGTCATTAGCAATAACCTTACCTTCATCATCAACAATACGAACTTCTGTCGATGGTACTGGTAAGCCGATAGCACCTGTGTAGTCTTTCAGGTCGTATGGGTTACCCGTTACCAGTGGTGAACACTCAGTTAAGCCATAGCCTTCCAATAGGTGAATGCCTGTCGCTTTCTTCCATTGCTCAGCAACAGCGCGTTGAACCGCCATGCCGCCGCCAACAGATAGGCGTAGGTTACTGAAATCCAACTCGTGGAAATCTTCGTTATTAACTAGCGCATTAAACAAGGTGTTTACGCCGGTAATTGCGGTAAACGGAACCTTTTGCAGCTCTTTAATAAAGCCAGGAATGTCACGAGGGTTAGTAATTAGAAGGTTACGACCACCCATCTCAACAAACAGTAAGCAGTTCACCGTCAGTGCAAATACGTGGTAAAGCGGTAATGCCGTTACAACCAACTCGCGGCCTTCTTGCAGAACAGGACCGTAAGCCCCTTTCGCTTGAAGTACGTTCGCAATCATATTGCGGTGCGTTAGGATTGCGCCCTTCGCTACACCTGTTGTACCACCAGTGTACTGTAGGAACGCGATGTCATCACCCGCCATGAACGGTTTCACATATTGAAGACGACGACCTTTGTGCAGCGCTTTTCTGAATGAGATAGCACCCGGCAGATCATACTTAGGCACCATGCCTTTTACGTATTTCACTACAAAGTCGACAATTGTCCCTTTCGCGCGTGGCAGCATTTGCCCTAGGCTAGTTAGAACAACGTGTTTAACCGGCGTGTTATCAACGACTTTCTCTAGCGTGCTCGCAAAGTTAGATACGATAACAATCGCCTTTGCACCAGAATCGTTCAGTTGATGTTCAAGCTCACGAGGTGTGTACAGTGGGTTGACGTTCACTGCAATCATACCTGCACGCAATACACCAAACAGTGCAATTGGGTATTGCAGTAGGTTTGGCATCATTAGCGCGACGCGATCGCCCTTCTTCAGTTTCAAGTCATTCTGCAGGTAAGCGGCAAAAGCACGGCTGCGCTCTTCAAGCTTACGGAATGTCATAATCGAGCCCATGTTCTCGAATGCAGGTTGGTCCGCGTACTTCTGTACCGACTGTTCAAACATTTCTACAAGAGATGGGTACTGATCTGGGTTGATCGTTTCTGGTACGTCACTTGGATAACGTGAAAGCCAAGGTTTATCCACGATGTTACTCCTCGTTTATCAGCTGACGACTGCTTCGCCGCTTTTTATCATTGCGGTATTACAGCACAGCTTTAGTGCATGAGCACTAAAAGGCTCAAACACTTGTTTAAATTTTGTTAACTACACCAAGAATTAGCTCTGAAACTAGCTCTGGGCTCTCTAAATGACAATGATGTCCACCAGGAACAGTCTCTATTTGCAGAGGACTATGCACTGATTTGTAGCGATTATGCTGCAAATGTCGGAATCCATCATTGCCTAGGATTATTAATTGAGGGCATTCAATAGCCGCCATAATCGCTTCAGCGTGCGCCTGTGACATTCGATATAACGAGTCACATTTTAGGTTAGGGTCGCATCGCCATTGCCAAGAGTTATCTAACTCGACAATTCCTCGCTCGACAATAGGAGCAATTAATTCAGCATTGATTTGATTGGCGTGAGCTCTCAGCTTAATAGCATCCTCAAGGCTTGCCAGAGGACGTGAAGGCTTTCTTCGCTGTCGAAGACGACTGAGTACCCCATCTCTCAAGCGAGAAACCGTTTCTTGGGGAGCTTCTGAAAGAGGTCCGTGACCTTCAATTTGAATTAATCCTGACACCTTTTCAGGAAAGGCGGCACTATAGCAACTTGCTATCAATGCACCAAGTGAATGTCCTACCAGTACCAGTCTGTTTGGCGATAATTTAGTCACCAACTGATGCAAGTCATCTATATAATCATGAAATGGGTAGTAACTTCCCGATTTGTGCGACGAGAAGCCGTGTCCGAAGAGATCGATAGCAACAAGGTGAGCATTGGGCGCAAACTTGGCGACTTGCTGCATAACCTGATTAAAGCTGGACGAATTATCCAACCACCCATGAATAAAAACGACCGTCGTTGCGGTCGTTTGTGGGTTGCCAATCTGTTGTGTTGCAAGCGTCCCGCTCGCGAGGGAGTATGACTTTTCAATCATCAAACATGTAGTTCCATCTGTTTGCGTAATCAACATCGGATAAAGTTAATTACTCTACGTCTTGTATCACTCGACCTTGTCTTGGCATCGTTTGAAAACTGCGGCAATGTAAACTTCTGCACGAGTAGTAGGTTGGTGCAAAATCGTTAACAACAACGCGCTCAGTAATGTTCCACAGGCGTTGGTTGTCTACTTTCATTACAGGGAAGGTGTAAGGGTATTCCCCTATTTTTCCATCTTCACTTCCAATTGACTGACCAACCAAAGTAATCAGACGACCTTCTGCAAAGCTTAGAGGCTCAACGTACCCTTCAATATAACCAACAAAACGTCCGCTTGGCTCTGCGTCTAGATCTGGCTTACCGCTACTCGAAATCGGCATATTAGCGACTTCGATTCGAGTCTTATCTTTCAAGTTGGTCACTTTAGAGATAACGCCACCTAATCGAACACTTTGCGCATCCGGTAGTTGGTCGACCCACTGTTGGTAATCGCTAATTACAGGCTCTGATTTTGCTTCAAGCTCGCTAGGAAGTGATGAACACCCGGCAAGTACCAATACACCAAGAGAAAAGGCTATTAAGCGTAATTTAGAGAGATAATTTGACATGGTTCTGGTCCTTAAACAGGCATTAATAAGAAGCTCTAGATGTAGATATCGACACCGATAAGCTTTGCAAGTTCTTCTTTCTTCGCCTGATTCATTACATCCATATACTCTTCCATAGCCTTACGTCCTCGGCCTTCTGGAAGATCATACTGGATTTGAGCCTTGTGTAGCTCAGACTCTTTAACTTGACGAATAGAGTGAGAAACAGCATTAGCGACCTTAGTCGGTTGCCCAACCGCAGTGCTAGCATCAGATTTTTTTGCCTGCTCCTTCTTTTTAATTCGATTCGGCTTAGACGTGCTGCCTATCGAAGAAGGAGGTAAGTTGTTAATTGATACCATGACTAAATATCTGCCCTCTCAAATCTAAATAATACGCATTTAGACCTAATTTGCATCAGAACCTTGTAAAAATTATTCGCGACCTGGCAGTTTCTTCCAAGTCACTTTGTCACGAAGATAAACTGGCTCAGATTCTTCTGCTGCAACCGCTTTACCTTCTGCGTAAGCAAATTGAGCAAGGAACGCCATATCTTGAGCTTCTGGGAATAGCACTTCACACGCTTTGGTGTTGATCGCAAGTGTATCCATATGCTCGGCATAAGCTTCCCAGCCGGTACCGACTTTCGCCCATATTTCAGAATCTGCTTCTAACTGCGCAGCCAGTTCACTTGGTGGCGTTACACATTCGGCATCAACCGCAGTCCAACGACCATCTTGTTCGCGGCTGTAACGAGCCCAGTACACTTCGCTCATACGCGCATCAATCGCTGTTGCTACATGAGTTTCACCAAATTTACGGTAGCTGCCTTGCGCCATCGCTGCCAGTGTAGAGACACCAATCATTGGTAAATCCGCACCAAAAGCCAAGCCCTGAGCAATACCAATACCAATACGCACACCCGTGAAACTGCCTGGGCCTTGGCCAAACGCGATAGCATCGATATCGGTTAAAGCGACATTCGCTTCTTTCAGTACTTCATCCACCATAGGTAGAATTTTCTTCGTATGGTCTCGAGGAGCCTCTTCGCTACGTGCGAACACCTGGTCACCAATTACTAATGCAACTGAACAGTTTTCAGTTGCGGTATCTACTGCAAGAATTTTCGCGCTCATTTGTGTCTCAAATATTCGTTATCTAATCTAAAAATAATGGCTAAACTCAACAATGCCAATTACTCAGCAGCGGTTGAATGGTCTTTAGCTAAGAATTCTTTAATGACCCCTAAGTCACGTGTACGAGGGATAGGCGGTAAACTCGCCAAAAATATGCCACCGTAATCGCGAGTCACCAATCGGTTATCGCAAATAATCAAAGCACCATTATCGCGCTTGTCACGTATCAATCGGCCGACACCTTGTTTCAAGGTAATCACAGCGTCTGGCAACTGTACTTGTGCAAAAGGATCACCCCCTTTTAGCTTACAGTCCTCGATTCGAGCCTTAAGTAAAGGGTCATCAGGGGCTGTAAAGGGCAATTTATCGATGATAACACAGCTTAATGCGTCGCCCCTAACATCTATCCCCTCCCAGAAAGCACCTGTAGCCACCAGCAATGCGTTACCTAATTCCATGAATTCGGCTAAGGTTTTTTGCTTACTTGTCTCACCTTGCAATAGAACGGGAACCGAGAGGGTTTCACGGAATCGCTCCCCCAACTCTTTCATCATGCTGTGTGAAGTACACAAGAAGAAACAGCGGCCTTGGTTTTGCTCAATCACAGGAGTCAGCATTCTTACTAGCTTATCCGCGAGACCGGGGCTATTCGGTTCTGGAAGATAACGAGGCACACACAAGCGCGCTTGATTCGGATAATCAAACGGGCTCGGCAGTGAAAACTGTGCCGACGGTTTTAACCCTAATCGAGAAGTAAAGTGTTCGAAATCATCCGACACCGCCAAGGTTGCTGAGGTAAACACCCATGCGCCCGGCTTCAGCTCAATCTGTTCGTGGAATTTATCGGCGACAGAAAGCGGTGTGATATGCAGAGCAAAGTGGCGCGGTGTAGTGTCATACCAATACGAATAGCCAGTGATCGACACATCGCACACACGTTCGATACGCGACTTAATCATATTTGCGCGTTCGAAAGCGGTATCTAACAGCTGGCTTCGCCCAAGTGCTAACTTCAATACATCAACAGCAAGTTGCAGAGCATCTTGCAAACGAACCAACTCGCGTGCAATCGACTCGGATTTCAAAGCTTCGCGCCAGTTACCACGAAAGCCGGTATCACCAAGCACAATACGCAGATCGGCTGACGATTGAACGAGCCTATCCCCTACTTTCTGTAGCTGACGCATGTCTTTGGCTTCAGTTCGGTAAGCAATTTCAATGTCTTTGGCTAACTCTTGGATCTGTCGACTGGAAACCGATTGTCCGAAGTACTGGCTGGCGATGTCAGGAAGTTGATGTGCTTCATCGAAAATAAACACGTCAGCTTCAGGTATCAATTCGCCAAATCCGGTTTCTTTGATCGCCAAATCAGCTAGGAAAAGGTGGTGGTTTACGACCACCACATCGGAATCCATCGCTTTTTTACGCGCTTTAAGCACAAAGCAATCGGTATAGCTTGGGCACTCTTTACCCAAGCAATTATCATTGGTCGAGGTAATGGTTGGAATAACCGGGCTGTCTTCAGCGATATCATCACAATCGCCTAAATCACCCGTTTGAGTGGATGACGACCAACTACGAACTTTGACTAACTGAGCCAGCAGCGTTGGATCGGTATGAGCACCATGACTCTCGATCATTTGGCGGCTGAGTCTGTCCAAACACAAATAGTTTGAACGTCCTTTGAGCAACGCAACTTGACCATAAAAGCCAAGCGCATCGACCATCAAGGGTAAATCTCGGTGAAACAGCTGCTCTTGAAGGTTTTTAGACCCCGTACTAATGATGGTTTTCTTGCCACTAAGCAGCGCAGGCACTAGGTAAGCAAACGTCTTACCAGTACCTGTTCCAGCCTCAACAACCAACTGGCTTTGATTTTCAATAGCTTGTGAAACCGCTTCAGCCATGTCTAACTGAGCTTGTCTTGGTTGAAACCCAGGGATAGCTTTGCCCAGAGCGCCATCAGCAGAAAACGTTTTAGATATCATAGAGTACGAAGTTTAGAAAAAGAGAAGGAGAATTATGGCAGGTTTAGTGAGCCGGCGCGAATCAAGAATGACTTCGCACCGGAGGTGTTTGGCTTGGCTTGACGTGGCTTAAGTTACCTTGAAGGTAAGAATTGAAGAAGTAGGAATTAGAGAATCGTTTTTATTTTCGACTGAGATAACGTGATAGCCAAGGAGCACCTTCAAAATGGTTATCACCAGGCTGTATGGCTTTCGCTGCATCGGTTGGTGAGGTCTTACTTTCCCACATTTCATCTAGAACATGACCATCTAATTCGGTACCTCTCGCCAATGAATTCACTCGCTTGCAGTACAGTTTTTTGGCTAGTAACTCTTTATCCATAAGTATCACCTCTATTTTTGGCCAAGGCGTAAATGCCTCGGTTGAAGTTCAAATGCGTACTACGGTCAAAACTTTTAAAAATGAAGCTTCTGCCTGTTTTTCTATCTAAAAACTGATATTTCTATATCAAACAATTTATCAAAGCGATAAATCAGCAGCAGAATTTGTTGAAACCAACTTGATAATAGATTAATTATAACGGTGATATTGCGGCTCAGTTCACCGTTCGACGGCCTGCATTAAATTTGAAGAATCCCTATTTCATATAATAAGTGCAACATTTCATGGAAGTAAGATGCAAATGGAAAGAAAAACTTTACTAACACATTGTACTGATGCCCCGGGCCTCATCTCTAAGATCACCAATATTTGTTATAAGCACCAACTCAATATTATTCACAACAATGAGTTCGTAGATAACACAAGTGGCCACTTCTTTATGCGCACCGAGCTGGAAGGCTATTTCAATGATGAAACCTTGCTTGCCGATTTAGACCAAGCCCTGCCACCAAATACGAAACGTAAGCTTGTTGATTCGTCTCGCAAGCGTGTTGTGATACTCGTGACCAAGGAAGCACACTGCCTTGGCGACATTCTAATGAAGAACTTCGATGGCAGCTTAGACGTTGAAATTGCGGCCGTTGTCGGTAACTACGACATTCTACAAAGCCTAACCGAGCGTTTTGACATCCCTTACCACCATGTTTCTCACGAAGGGCTAAACCGTGAAGAACATGAGAAGAAGATGCTAGAAGTGATTGACCAGTACGAGGCGGATTACCTTGTTTTGGCTAAGTACATGCGAGTGCTGACACCAGGTTTTGTTGAAAAATACCACCACAAGATCATCAATATCCACCACAGCTTCTTGCCAGCATTTATTGGCGCGAAGCCATACCAACAAGCGTATGAGCGCGGCGTGAAGATCATTGGCGCAACGGCACACTTTGTGACGAATGATTTGGATGAAGGTCCAATCATCAAGCAAGATGTTATCCCTGTGGATCACAACTTCAGCGCGAAAGACATGGCACAAGCCGGTCGTGACGTAGAGAAGAATGTATTAAGTAAGGCGTTAAACAAGGTGATCAATGATCATGTGTTTGTTTACGGCAACAAGACTGTAATTCTGTAAATCGGATATTCGATTTCCGGTAAGACTTCCAGTTAGAACCCAATAAAAAACGCGCAATAGGGAAAGCCCATCGCGCGTTTTTTGTATCTGATGATCAGACTCGCTTTGAGAGATTCCCGACTACGCTCCTTCGTCGCTATCGGGAATGACGAACTCGGTGATGAACCTTCGAGCTATAGGCTCTAACATACGCTCTCGAACGCTCAGTCTGTCACTATCCAAAGATAGACTCTGGCAAATTTCATCGAACACCCCGTCATTCCGACGAGCCAAGGCGAGATCAGGAATCTCTTTCCTAGCAACTCTCTATTCAAATTAAGCCTGTTCTGATTCCACAATCTTCTTCAAAGAGTGTGGATGCAGCTTGATGCAAATCCCTTGATGTTTAAAAGCCACTGTTGGGTTATTCAAGCGTTCACCCTCGCCTTTCGGGCTAGAGAGTTTGATCTTAACGCCTTGCTCACCCAGCGTTTCAAAGTTAGCAGCGAACTGCGGGTAAGTTTCTTTAAGATCCGCTAGATACTCATCAGCTGTTTGGGCATGAGAAGGAATCACAAACTCTACATGTTCCCAATCTTGGCTTGGGTAAATCTTACCTTCTGCTGGATATGGCAGCTCCAAACATTCAATTTTCCAGCCAAGGCTTTGCAAGGGTTCATCGAAAGCCAACACCACAATTGGACGACCATTAATCATCGCCTCAGAAATCATAGAGCCGTACTCAGACCACGCTTGATGGGCAGATTTCGCTAGCTCAGTGTCATTGATTCGCAGCGCAATATGATCCGCTTGAGCAAAGCTTAAATCCAAACCTAATGTATTTCCTAGGCTCTCGATTTTTGCCATAAAAGTATCAAGGCGGGCGATCATTTGTTGTGGTTCTAGTTCAGCTTGCTTCAGGCTCATCATCATTGTCTGTGTTCTCCAAATAATGGCTGCATGTTATCAGTTTTGCCTTTTGCAACAAGCGTTGCTTTTACAAAAAACACTCAATAACTATGTTCTTTTCGCTCCTTAAACATGCAAACGCGTCTTGCTAAAAGTCGATTGTCAAAAACCACTCAGGAAATGTTAATTTTCTATCAATTCGACCTATAAGAAACCCCACAAAATTGGTATGATTAACGCCATTTTTGTGAACTTAAACAGTGTCTGTTGTTCATTTCGGCATTAAATCGTTAACTAGATGCATAATTAACCAATTTAATGACCTCGAAATAACGGCCACTCTTATCATCCTTGAATTGAAGGAAACGCGTGTGAATATCCAAGCACTTATTAATGACAAAGTATCTCAGGCTCTAGAAGCCGCAGGCGCACCTGCAGGCTCTCCTGCGGCTGTTCGCCAATCTGCAAAACCACAATTTGGTGACTACCAAGCAAACGGCGTTATGGGCGTTGCTAAGCGACTAGGCACTAATCCTCGAGAGTTTGCTCAAAAAGTATTGGACGTTCTAAACCTAGACGGTATCGCTTCTAAAGTTGAAATCGCAGGCCCAGGTTTCCTTAACATCTTCCTAGATGAAGCTTTCCTAGCACAACAAGCAGACGCAGCATTGGCTGATTCTCGCCTTGGTGTTGCAGTAGCAGAAACACAAACAATTGTTGCGGATTACTCTGCACCAAACGTTGCGAAAGAGATGCACGTTGGTCACCTACGTTCAACCATCATCGGTGATGCGGTCGTTCGTACTCTTGAGTTCCTAGGCCACAACGTTATCCGTGCTAACCACATCGGTGACTGGGGTACTCAATTTGGTATGCTTATCGCAAACCTTGAGCGCGTTCAGGCTGAGTCTGGCGAAGTTTCAATGGAACTTGCTGACCTTGAAGGCTTCTACCGTGAATCTAAAAAGCTTTACGATGAAGACGAAGAGTTCGCAGTTAAAGCACGTGGCTACGTTGTTAAACTACAAAGCGGCGACGAGTTCTGCGCAGAGATGTGGAAGAAGCTTGTTGACGTAACAATGATTCAAAACCAACGCAACTACGATCGCCTAAACGTGTCTCTAACGCGTGATGACGTAATGGGCGAAAGCATGTACAACCACATGCTTCCAACTATCGTTGCTGACCTAAAAGAGCAAGGTCTTGCAAAAGAAGATGACGGCGCACAGGTTGTATTCCTAGACGAATACAAAAACAAAGATGGCGACCCAATGGGCGTTATCATCCAGAAACGTGACGGCGGCTTCCTTTACACAACCACTGATATCGCTTGTGCAAAATACCGTTTTGAAGAACTAGGCGCAGACCGCGTACTTTACTTCATCGACTCACGTCAGCACCAACACCTAATGCAAGCTTGGACTATCGTTCGTAAAGCAGGTTACATCCCAGAATCTGTTTCTCTTGAGCACCACGCATTCGGCATGATGCTAGGTAAAGACGGTAAACCATTCAAGACTCGTGCAGGCGGTACTGTTCGTCTTGCTGATCTTCTTGATGAAGCCGAAGTTCGTGCAGCGCAGCTAATCGAATCTAAGAACCCAGAACTAGCAGAAGACGAGAAGAAAGCGATCGCGAACACTGTTGCTATGGCAGCGGTTAAGTACGCAGACCTTTCTAAGCACCGCACTACTGACTACGTGTTCGATTGGGACAACATGCTTGCATTCGAAGGCAACACAGCACCATACATGCAGTACGCATACACTCGTGTTGCTTCTGTATTTGCTAAAGCTGGCATTTCTATGGACTCGCTTGAAGGTGAAATCAAAATCACTGAAGAGAAAGAGAAAGCGCTTATCGCGAAACTTCTACAGTTTGAAGAAGCAGTACAGTCTGTTGCTCGTGAAGGTCAACCACACATCATGTGTAGCTACCTGTTCGAACTAGCTGGTCAATTCTCTAGCTTCTACGAAGCGTGCCCTATCCTAGTTGCTGAAGACGAAGCTGTTAAGCAGAGCCGTCTGAAGCTTGCTGCACTAACAGCGAAGACGATCAAGCAAGGTCTATCGCTTCTAGGTATCGACACTCTAGAGCGCATGTAAGCGATTCGAGATTCGAGATTCG
>NZ_JBFRLG010000031.1:67701-67954 GCF_041469785.1 Vibrio sp. 10N.286.48.F5
CGAGATTCGAGATTCGAGAAAATTAGAAAGGTTGACGTGAAAGCGTCAACCTTTTTTTGTCTGGAGGTTTGTTTACTCGATTATTTAAGCGATTAGCTAACCTACACAGCAAGAGATCTCCTATTACGCTCATTCGTCGCTCTAGGAGATGACGAGAATAGGTGTAGTGAATCCAAGACAACATCAATGATGCGCCATCAAACCACACCAAATCGTTATCCCTCTTCTCGCCATCATTCCCTACAGTGAGGGA
>NZ_JBFRLG010000031.1:68697-72596 GCF_041469785.1 Vibrio sp. 10N.286.48.F5
TCATTCCCTACAGTGAGGGACGAACGTGATAGGGAATCTGCTTATTGAGAACGTAAGCCCTAGCCACATTCAAACTCCGACCTTATACTCATGTAAAACAATTAATTGGAAAGATCATGAGCTTCGAACTTCACCCGCAACTTGCGAAAGACACCACACTTATCGGCGAATTTCCACTGAGCTTAGCCCTGCTACACAAAGATAACGCAGTGCCTTGGGTTATCTTGGTACCAAAACGTGCCAACCTAAAAGAGTTGCACCACTTACCAATGAAAGAGCAACAGCAGTTCCTACATGAATCTCAGGCGGTAAGCCAAGCATTAGAAGCAACGTTCCAACCAGACAAATTGAACCTTGGTGCGCTGGGTAATATGGTGCCACAACTGCACATCCACCATATTGCACGCTTCAAAGACGACATTGCTTGGCCCGGCCCAGTATGGGGTAATACAAAAGGCGAACAGCGCAGTGAAGAAGATCAAGCCGCTATCCTGACTCGTATCCAAAACGTTCTGTCACTGAGCTCTATCTTCAAGAAAGCATAATTCGAGTTCATCTCATTGAGCTTTAAAGCAAAACACTTCAGAAAAGACACATAACAAAAAGCCGCTCATCTTAGATAAGCGGCTTTGTCATTTTCTAATCTCGCCTTTTTCAACGAGAGTCTGAAGACCGAACTACATCATCACGTTAAGCGACAAACCATCTTGTTTGCTGATGGTGTAGCGAATACGCGTTGTATGACCATGCTTATTCGTATCGACCAAGCGAGAAACTTTCCCTTTCTTGACCCAAACACTCAGCATCGCATCGACGCCATCTTCACTCATGCCAAACTTTGCAGCGAGCTCTTTACGAGCCGCAACGCCGTGGCTATCAATGTATTGATGAAGTTCAGTTAAAATCATACTACTTGCACCTCTAGTGCTTTCTGCTTACTGCCCACTTTCTTGAAGACGCGATACGTCACCACAAAACCACCAGCAATCGCCACCATCCATACTGCACTTGTCACAGGATGCGCAGCAAAGTTTGCCGCTTGGTAGTAGAAAGTCGCACCAAAGTAACCAAGAGCCATCGTCCAAACCGCGATGAAGCGTGCAAACGTCTGACCAAATTCACGAACATAAGCACCCATCGCGGCCACACAAGGCGTGTAAAGCAGGATAAGAATCAAGTAAGCGAATGCCGCATGACCAGATACAAACTTGTCTTTCAAGTTACCAAAGATAGAGGTATCGACTTCTTGGTCAGCTGCTACAGAATTAGAGTCAGACAAGTCGCCAACTTCAATACCTAATGGATCTGAGTAGCTCAATCCGGCTAGGTTTTCAGGGATCGTCATTGCCGCTTCTTGCAGGCTTGCTGCTAAGTCAAACTCAGCTGCTTCTTCATCAGAAGGCGTTGTATATAGGCTATTTAATGTACCAACAACGGCTTCTTTAGCGAAAATACCTGTGATGATACCAACCGTTGCAGGCCAGTTCTCTTCAGTAATACCAATTGGTTGGAATACAGGTGTTACAACTTGAGCTGCTCTAGACAGTACTGAGTTTTCGCTATCTTCGTTACCAAAGCTGCCGTCCATACCTAGAGAGTTTAGGAAGCTAAGAATAGCCACAACCATCACGATTGTTTTACCTGCACCAAGTACGAAACGCTTCAGCTTCTGCCAAGTTTTCAACATTACGTTTTGCACTGTCGGCAATTCGTAATCTGGCATTTCCATCACTAAGCTATCACTGCTACCTGGGTAGATCGTGTTTTTCAGGAACAAACCCGTAAATACAGAAGCAACGATACCCATGATGTACAGAGCGAATACTACGTTTTGTCCTGCACCTGGGAAGAACGCCGCCGCGAACAGTGCGTATACCGGTAAACGAGCACCACATGACATAAACGGCGCCATTGATGCTGCTAGTTTACGTTCGCGCTCTTGGTCAAGAGTACGAGTCGCCATGATTGAAGGCACGTTACAACCAAAGCCCAGTACAAGTGGGACAAATGCTTTACCCGGTAAACCAATCTTCTGCATCACTTTATCAAGTACAAATGCAGCACGAGCCATGTAGCCTGAGCTTTCTAGTACCGCTAAGAATAGGTAAAGCGCTGCGATAACAGGAATAAAGGTCGCAACCGTTTGGATACCGCCGCCAATACCATCAGCAAGTACAGTGACTAACCAAACTGGTAAATGGCCATCTAATAAGTGGTGTCCACCATCAACTAATATTGCTCCAACACCAATATCGAAGAAGTCGATAAACGCACTACCGATATTGATAGAGAACATGAACATTAGGTACATGATAACGAAGAAGAAAGGAATACCGACCCATTTGTTCAAAATGAATTGGTCTGCTTTCTCTGTAAAGTTACGGCTTAGTTTGCCTTCGCTGCGACGAACACGTTTACAAAGGTCATGTAAGAAAGTGTATTTAGCGTCAGCAACAGCAAGGTCAATATCGAAATCGGCACCAAGACGCACGCTATCAATTTGAGTGCGAGTTTGTGGGGCTAAACCATTCAATACCAAGTAATCATTTTCTAAAGCACGAATCGCTAGCGCTCGGTGAGATACGTCAGCATCATCAAATTGTGACTCAACAGAAGGGATAAGAGCTTCTAACGCGGCATCGTAATCAATAGAGATAGGGTCAAGGCTCACACCTTGAACAAGCAGTTTATGCAGACGCTCTTTAAAGCGAACCACTTGACCTTTATCGTTTGCAGACAAGCTTAGAACTGGGCAACCTAGCTCTTTCTCTAGTGCTTTAAGGTTAATCACCTGACGTTCGCGCTTTAATACATCCATTTTGTTCAACACAACGATCATTGGGCGACCCAACTCACGCAGCTGTAATGTCATATATAAGCTTCGTTCTAGACAGCTAGCGTCGACAACATTGATGATCACATCTGCTGGGTGAGTTAAAACAGCGCGAGACGCGATAGACTCATCGATGCTGTTCGCATCATTACCACTGTCTAGTGCGTAGATACCCGGTAAATCCGTTAGTTGAAACTGATCACCAGCGTGCGAGTATAAACCCGTCTTCTTTTCAACAGTGACACCAACCCAGTTACCAACGTGCTGCTTAGCACCAGTCAGTGCGTTGAACAGTGTTGTTTTACCACTATTCGGGTTACCAACGGTAAGAACTTGATAATCCATTTAGATAACCTCGATTTGTTCTGCAATGCTTTCACGAATGGCGATAGAAACACCTCTCACTTCAACTTGAAGCGGATCACCCATAGGTGCACGGCGGATAAGCGTCACCTCGGTTTTTGGCAACATACCCATGACCATAAGTTTCTTCCTTACGTCTGGTGTTAAACCTGTTAGTGCAACAATAGAAGCCGCCTTTCCTTGCTCTAGTTGTGAGAGTTTCATAAGTACCCAATTCGTGACTGATAATGAGAAAGATTGTTATTAACGCCATGATACACATACATGCCCACAATTCTATTGTGTGAAATCAATGTTTTCGAAAATACATACTCGTAAGTTTCGTTAAAAACGTTTACGTCAAAAACGTTACTTTCAACAACTAGCGAGAACTACCTCACTAGTACAAACCCTCCCAAACAAAAGCAAATCATTAATTATCAATCACTTGAGACAATGTCGGTTTTCTCATAGGTATCTGTCGTTAATTTTATAAGTAAAATAAGTAGCTGGACGTATAGTTACTCCATCGAAGAGAAACTACTTCTCTTTAATTTTATTCCAGAGGTGATATGGCTTTGCTATATCACTCCGGCAGCAAGCGAAGGTGTCGTTGGCACCCGTGGTATAGTCCCCCCGGCTATGCCACGATATTTTTTTTCTTCCCTTTGTTTTATCCCAACAACCTTTTTAAACTCCCCATTTATCTCGTATCTCGTATCTC
>NZ_JBFRLG010000031.1:73422-105625 GCF_041469785.1 Vibrio sp. 10N.286.48.F5
CTCGTATCTCGTATCTCGTAGAAGCATAAAAAAGCCCCAACACGAATGTCGAGGCTAAAGTATCTTTATTTATGTTCTAGCTGAGTATCCGCTGCGTGCTACTCTTCGTTGTTTTCAGCAAACTTAGATGGTGACATGCCAAAGTGGTGCTTAAACCTTTGACTGAAATAGGAAGGGTCATTGAACCCCGAATCAAACGCCACATCAGAGATCTTCTCTCCAGCGAGTAAGCGCTCACACGCATGCTCTAGACGTACTTCATTCAAGTGCTCTTTGAAGGTCTTGTTGTAAGCCGATTTAAAGCGTCTCTGTAAGCTTCTCTCAGACATAAACAAATACTTAGCGGCAGTTGCAGTACTGAACTCGGCATCAGCGTAGTTTTCACTCACAAGCTGCGACACTCTGTTCTTCCACTCTTGTTCCGCTGTCAGTTTTTGTTGCTCTGGTGTTGAGGCGGCAAGCTTAATGGTTTCAATCTGTTCAATTGTGCTGGCTTCAAGATTGTCGAGTACTTGATACTCAATTGGCCACGAAAGCTGAACCTTATTTTGAGACTCCGAAACAAAGGCATTAAGCTCACCACCGCTCTGATTCATCAATAGCGGCAGCTTTTCGATGTTAAGGTCGGTCGACTTTCCGGTATTGTCACCCATGCTTGATGCCAGTTTAGGGAAAGGCGTCCCATGATCTCGAATGGTCACAACAAGATGCTCCTTAACCTCTTCAACCAGAACCACCATACTCTGCGACTTAAAGTTTCTCTTGATGATGCTCGCAACCAAGCTATTGAAGATAATATCGAGATTAAAATACAGCAACGAGACATATCGTTGTTTTGTTTCGACTTTAATATCCAGTTCAATACCGGCTTTGGTTAAGTCATCCTGCCAAGCTTTGAGTACCACCTCTAAGATTAAAATTATATCGTAACAAACTTGCCCTTCTCCTTGAGGCGTATTACTCAATTGAGCTAAGCCATTTTTCAAGGTTAGAATCGGCGACTTCCCGAGCTCGTCATTCCAATTCGGGAGCATCGCAGCAATATGATTCACTTCAGAAGAGAGTTCATTGGCAGTGTGAGACACAAGCGCATTCTTCACGGATAGCTGCTTTTTAAGCTGTTGATTAGTGGCGAGTAATATCCGGCTTTGGTGCCTCAATTGGTCTGTCTTCAGTGCAACTTGCGCTTTTAAGTGCCGGTTGGCAAAAGTGACATAACGCGAACGCCAAAAGACTAAGATAGTCACAACGCCAATCAGTAATATCAGAGAGCTTGCTGCAGCCCAATTGGTCAGATACCAAGGCTCCGCAATCGAGAAGCTTTGATTGGTTGACACAAAGCGATAATGGGAGCCTTTAACCGGCTTCACTTCAAGTGTGTAATCCCCTGGAAGAAGATGATCGAGCGTTAACAAGCCCCCTTCAAACTCACTCCAAGGTTCATCGTCGCTCAGTCGGTATTCCATCGCAGGTGCGAACGTTGCTGGTAAGATACCTAGCTTAAACCCCATCGATGAACCATAAGGAATCTCATCCAGCTCTGCCGTTTTCCCGCCAAGTGATACCGTTTGTTGGTCGACACTTATCTTACTCAACAAGGCACGGCTATGAGGTGTAGTTGATACCAGTAACTCGTTAGATAACGCGCTGACTACACCATACTTTGAGCCGAAAACAAGCCTCGAAGGTTGGCTATCTTGACTGTAAAAAAGAGCACACGCTCCTGCCGCCAGTTCATTGGTGATCAAACCAAATGGCGAACCTATGTGTTTATGCAGTTGCCCATCCAATCCGTAATAACTGATGCCTTTCGAAGAGCCTAACCAAACACCATTGTCATCGCTTATCAGGCAGTTGGGGCTAATATTGTCTTCAACAAGAGTGATTTCTTGAATAATAGAGCTGTCATCCGGGATTCGATACACGCCATAACTGCTCGCAAACCACTGCGCTCCATCCTTCGCTTTTTCAATATCGACGACTTTGCCAAACCGTTCGCTGGAACGACTAAAGCTAATTCGTTTATCAATGAACGAGTAGAAGCCATGATCCGTTCCTATATAGATGCGACCTAGCAAGCCTACATTGAGAGCGGTGATCTTCGCAGGCAAGAACTTGTCGACTAACCAGTCAGTGCCATAACTCGTCAGTTTCATGGTTTCGATAGATAACGAATAGAGGTTTTGCCCAGAGGTCATCCAAAGAACGTTATCGGCTTGAAGCACAAGGTTTTCAACACGCACTCCCTCAATTGGCCTTGGTAAATCAAGGGCTTCGGGTTGTAGTGTTTCCGTATTTAGACTGATGATACCTTGTTCGGTCGCCAACCAAATGGAAGAGCCAAAGATCTCAAAATCATTAACAGGGTTAGAGTAAACACGAATTGGGTTCTCTTCACTTTCAGAATCAACCAAGTAGAGCCCCATTGAAGACGCGACCCAAGATAACTGGTCACTGACAGGCAGTACTTTATTGATCACCACACTACTCGAATGCATGCCCATTCCAGTTAGGGGTGTTCTCGAGAAGGTTTTGCTGAACAGTGAGAAGTATCGGATACCGTTGTTTGTCGCAACCCACACACCACCAGCATGATCGTTTATCAACGAATATATTTTCTCACCCGGTAACGAGAAGTCTTGACTAGCGGCTTGTTCGAATCGAGTAATTTGTCCCGTAATAAAGTTGTAGCTAATAAGGCCGTGCTCTGTACCAATCCAATACTGGTCCGAAGTTTCGGCCAACGAGAGAACATGCGACCCTTTAACGATGGTCTCTTTGTCTGGGTTCGCGAGATCAACAATCACAGCACCATTTAAAGTACCGATCACTAACTCACGTCGAGCATTCGAAAAATAAACCGTCTCAATATGGTTTTTGTCTGATGCGGTGACATGGGTAAACTCTTGATTCTCTGAAAGGTAAACGCCAGAACTGGTCGCTAGCACCCACTTTGATAGTACCCACTCAGCGTCGTTAATCGCAATGTCACTGCTGTTATTGTATCGGTACAGTTTAAGTAGAGAGTAGGTGTTGAATTCTAAAGATTGAGTGTTGTAGGTATAGAAATTACTGCCGTCAGTAACCCAAATATAATCGCCTGATGCACCGATATTCGCTATTTCAGCGCCGGGACTTAGGCTAAACGCCAATTCGTTGCCAATTCCAGGGTTATGTCGATAGACCTCATTGTCGAAAAATGTCCAAAACTCATCGTTCAGAAAGGCGACTCTTTCCGAAGAAAATTGCAGTAAGCTTCCCTTGCGAGGGAATAGAGTTCGACCATCGTAAAAGAGTACTTTTCCATGCACATCATGAACCCAGAGCCCACCTCCGGCACCTAAATACAAGTTTTTAGCCGCAAGGAAATTCCCTTGCGCTTGAGCGGGCAAAGGATAGAAAACGGAGGGCGAGGTATTTACCGCTAGAACGCTAAATGAAATGCTCATTAACATGAACATTTTGAAGATAATTCGATACAACTCTTAATCCTGAACAGCAACAACACATGAAATTTTGGGTACCACAACGTCTTATCGTTGCTAAACCAAAAACTGAGTTTTTTTGTGCTTATTATTATCTTTCCATTTTAGCGGAAATTAGAAAAGGAGAAAGGAGGTTTGTTATTTGTTAGGAGGTTTTATCTTAGCGGTCACGAAAATGCCGCAAAAAGCGGCATGATTCATAAATTAACGAGAGCAAAGTAGAGTAAAGAATACTCGTTTATGACTTACTTCTCGTCTAAGCAACTTGTATAGCTATCTGTAAGTTGCTGAAGAAAATCGAAATAGCTTCCACTCTTCACTTCAACTGTTGAACCGATAGGGTCAAGCTGACCTTGTTTTGCGTTACTTCCGCGCGTCACTGATTCAATCACAGCAGGAGTGAATTGAGGCTCAGAAAACACACATTGAACGTTTTCACGTACTATCGTTTTCTTAATAGCGATCAGGCTTTTTGCACCCGGCTTACGCTCTGGGCTCACCGTAAAGTGACCTAAGTTATTTAGCTCAAACTCTTGCTCAAAGTAACCATACGCGTCATGAAAAACGTAGTAACCTTTGTCTTTCACGGGTGCAAGTTGCTCTCGAATAGACTGTTGCTTCTCTTTCAATGCAATCAGGAATGAATCGAGATTCTCTTGGTACGCCATTGCATTGTCTGGATCAGATTCAATCAACTTAGCTGAGATGTATTTTGCAGCTACTTCAACTTGCTCGATACCTAACCAAAAATGCGGGTCATGGCTACCGTGGTGGTGCCCTTCATGTGCATCGTGGTCATGCTCTTCGTGTCCGAACTCTCGCAAGTTGATTCCGGGAATATCACTGATCTTGATAACATTTTCTTTTGAACCAATCACCTTAGTCAGAAAGGCTTCTAGGTCAGGGCCGAACCAGATGACCATATCGGCACTATGAACTTTTTTGACATCCGATGGCTTAAGCGCATAATCATGCGGCGAAGCATTGCTGTTCATCAACACATCCGGCTCACTAACGCCTTGCGTTAATTCTGTCACAATCATTTGAATTGGTTTAAAGCTTGTTAGAATAGTATTGGCACTTGCGACACTTGGCGCTAAAAGCAAAGTAGCAAGTATAAAAGATGAACGTGACATAATCCCTCGATAATAGAAAAGTAGCTTAGGCTTGAGGTAAATGTTACATTATAACATTAGCGAATTGCAAATGAGTTCTATTCATGGATAACTTAATCCAACTAGATTCTGTAAGCGTCGAATTTGACGGTCGAAAAGTTCTAGACAACATCTCTCTAAATTTAGAGCGCGGCAGAATCACCACCCTGATTGGGCCAAACGGTGCAGGAAAGTCGACATTAGTAAAAGTGGTACTGGGTTTACAGACCAAATTTTCAGGCACAATAACAAAAGCTAAAAAACTGAAAATTGGCTATGTACCACAAAAATTAAAGCTCAATGATTCCCTACCGCTCAACGTAGAGCGTTTTCTAAAACTCACTGGCAATTTCAGTCAGCAAGAGATCCTTGAAGCATTGAAGCTTGTTGGTGCTGAACATCTGCAGAAGAGTAACATGCACCAGCTATCTGGCGGAGAAAACCAACGTGTGCTCATTGCTCGTTCATTGCTAAGAAGACCAGATCTACTGGTTCTCGATGAACCGGCTCAAGGCGTCGACGTTCAAGGGCAAATAGACCTGTATGACTTGATTGACACCATTCGCCACCGCTTTGGTTGTGCCGTATTTATGGTTTCACACGATCTGCATTTAGTGATGGCAAAAACAGACGATGTTATCTGTTTACACCACCACATCTGTTGCTCAGGCGCACCTGCAGACATCAAACACCATCCTTCGTATATTGCGCTCTTTGGCACCGCGACCCAAGAGACGCTAGCGTTTTATCATCACCAACACGAACATCACCATCATGATCTCGCAGGCCAGCCTGTCGAAGGCGACGTGCATGAATGTTCAAACCATAAACACGGACACCACTAATGCTTGAGTTTCTTCTTCCCTCTATTTTGGCGGGTTTGGGTATTGCACTAATTGCAGGCCCACTAGGTTCATTCGTGGTGTGGCGTAAGATGGCTTACTTTGGTGACACGCTTGCTCACGCTTCTTTGATGGGCTTAGCACTTGGCTTTCTGTTCAACATTAACTTGTATTTCGCGCTGCTGATTTGTTGTTTGATGCTGGCCGTGTTGCTAGTGACTTTACAAAAACAAAAGCTGGTCGCGACCGATACCCTACTCGGTATTTTGGCGCACAGTGCGCTATCACTTGGTTTGGTTGCTGTCAGTTTCTTAGATAACGTTCGTGTTGACCTAATGAGCTACCTATTTGGTGACTTGCTGGCAGTATCTCCAACGGATTTAGTGTTCATCTATGCGGGTGCTGCTGTGATTGGATTAGTACTTGCTATCTTTTGGCGACCACTACTATCAACGACGGTTAACGAAGATCTCGCGGCGGTTGATGGCATCAACATTGATTTAATGCGTCTGATTCTGATGCTATTGGTCGGTATCGTGATTGCTGTCGGTATGAAGTTTGTTGGTGCGTTAATCATGACATCGCTACTGATTATTCCTGCAGCAACGGCAAGGAAGTTCTCGAGCACACCTGAGCAGATGGCCTTCCTTGCATCAATTATTGGCTCTATCGCTGTATTCGGTGGATTAAGCTTGTCTTGGTTCTATGATACGCCTGCTGGCCCGTCTGTGGTTATCAGTGCGGCAGCAATGTTTATGCTATCTCAAATGGTTAGAAGTCGAGCTTAGCACTTAGCAGTACGATCTCGTATCTCGAAAACATAAAAAAGGCTTGGTCAGTGACCAAGCCTTTTTAATATCGTTTCAATTAACTTCTATCTCAATCGATAAAAGCCAGCTGATTACCAACCCGTGATTTCACGTAGGCCTTTACCGATGTCAGCAAGAGACTTAACAGTCTTAACGCCTGCTGCTTCTAGTGCTGCGAATTTATCTTCAGCAGTACCTTTACCGCCAGAGATGATTGCGCCTGCGTGGCCCATACGCTTGCCCGGAGGAGCAGTAACACCAGCGATGTAAGATACAACTGGCTTAGTTACGTTTGCTTTGATGAACTCAGCCGCTTCTTCTTCCGCAGTACCACCGATTTCACCAATCATTACGATTGCTTCAGTTTCTGGGTCTTCTTGGAAAAGTTTTAGGATATCAATGAAGTTTGAACCTGGGATAGGGTCACCACCGATACCAACACATGTAGACTGACCAAAGCCTTCATCTGTTGTTTGCTTAACTGCTTCGTACGTCAGAGTACCGCTGCGAGATACTATGCCTACTTTACCCTTCTTGTGGATGTGACCAGGCATGATACCAATCTTACACTCGTCTGGAGTGATAAGACCTGGACAGTTAGGACCGATCATGCGAACGCCAGTTTCTTCTAGCTTCACTTTAACGTCGATCATATCTGTTGTAGGGATACCTTCAGTGATCGTTACGATCAGTTCGATACCTGCATCAATCGCTTCTAGGATTGCATCTTTACAGAAAGGAGCTGGTACGTAGATAACTGTTGCTGTTGCGCCAGTTACTTCTACCGCTTCACGTACTGTGTTGAATACTGGAAGGCCTAGGTGAGTTTGACCACCTTTACCAGGTGAAACACCACCAACCATTTGCGTACCGTATGCGATAGCTTGGTCTGAGTGGAATGTACCTTGACCGCCAGTGAAACCCTGACAGATTACTTTAGTGTCTTTGTTAATTAATACAGACATTATTTAGCCTCCGCAGCAGCAACAACTTTCTGAGCAGCATCTGTTAGAGATTCAGCTGCAATGATATCAACATCAGAATTAGCAAGTACTTCGCGACCTAGGTCTGCGTTTGTACCTTCTAGACGAACAACTACAGGAACTGTTACGCCGACTTCTTTAACTGCACCGATAATACCTTCAGCGATCATGTCACAACGAACGATGCCACCGAAAATGTTTACGAGTACTGCTTTAACATTGTCATCAGAAAGGATGATCTTGAATGCTTCAGCTACACGCTCTTTAGTCGCGCCGCCGCCTACATCAAGGAAGTTTGCTGGCTTGCCGCCGTGTAGGTTTACGATATCCATCGTACCCATCGCAAGGCCTGCACCGTTAACCATACAGCCAACGTTGCCATCTAGTGCTACGTAGTTCAGTTCCCACTGTGCTGCGTGTGCTTCGCGCTCATCTTCTTGAGATGGATCGTGCATTTCACGTAGTTTAGGCTGACGGTACATCGCGTTTGAGTCGATGTTGATCTTGCCGTCTAGACAAAGCAGGTTGCCTTCGCCAGTAATGACAAGCGGGTTGATTTCTAGTAGAGCTAGGTCGTACTGAGAGAACATTTTGCCAAGACCCATGAAGATCTTAACGAACTGTTTGATTTGATCGCCAACTAGACCAAGTTTGAACGCAAGTTCACGGCCTTGGTAAGCTTGAGGGCCTACTAGAGGATCGATCGCTGATTGGTGAATCAACTCTGGAGTTTCTTCAGCGATTTTCTCAATGTCCACACCGCCTTCAGTTGACGCCATGAATACAATTTTACGCGTTGCGCGGTCAACAACAGCACCTAGGTAAAGTTCGTTAGCAATGTTTGATGCTTCTTCAACTAGGATCTTTGTTACAGGCTGACCATTAGCGTCTGTTTGGTAAGTCACTAGGTTTTTACCTAGCCACTTTTGTGCAAACTCTTTAACGCCTTCTTTGGTGTCATGTAGCTCTACGCCGCCCGCTTTACCGCGGCCACCAGCATGTACTTGACACTTAACGACTTTCTTGGCTGTACTGATACGACCTGCAGCTTCGAAAGCTTCTTGTGCAGTATCACATGCGAAACCTTCTGGTACAGGCAAACCGAATTCTGCAAACAGCTGTTTGGCTTGGTATTCATGCAAATTCATTTTGATATTCCGTTTATTTTCCCTTAAGGGATTATTATTTCCATAACGACACAGTTTCCTGTGTTACGTCTGTAGGGTCTTCTCAAAACAACTGCTGTCCATTTTCTAATGGCTTTACAGTTCAATTGAAGGCCAGACGTTGAGCAGCCTAGCCTTTGCAACTTTTTACGTCTAGCTAACGGGGTTAACTAGACGTTTTAGCGATACTAAACGTCTAATAGCAGACGTGCAGGATCTTCTAGAAGCTCTTTGATGGTCACTAGGAAGCCAACTGATTCACGGCCATCGATTAGACGGTGGTCGTAAGAAAGCGCTAGGTACATCATTGGTAGAATCTCTACCTTGCCATCAACAGCCATTGGACGGTCTTGGATTTTGTGCATACCCAAAATTGCCGCTTGAGGTGGGTTGATGATTGGCGTAGACATTAGAGAACCAAATACACCACCGTTTGTGATAGTGAAGTTACCACCCATCAGTTCATCAACCGTTAGCTTGCCGTCACGGCCTTTGATTGCTAGCTCTTTGATGCCTTTTTCGATATCAGCGAAACCTAGTGTGTCACAGTCTTTAAGTACTGGAGTCACTAGACCACGTGGCGTAGATACCGCCATGCTGATGTCGAAGTAGTTGTGGTAAACGATATCTGTACCATCAATAGAAGCGTTCACTTCTGGGAAACGTTTTAGCGCTTCTGTTACTGCTTTCACGTAGAAAGACATGAAGCCAAGACGCGTGTCGTGACGCTTCTCGAATTGGTCTTTGTACTGCTTACGAAGGTCCATGATTGGCTTCATGTTCACTTCGTTGAAAGTAGTCAGCATTGCTGTGCTGTTTTTCGCTTCTAGAAGACGGTTTGCAACTGTCTTACGTAGGCGAGTCATAGGCACGCGTTTTTGGCTGCGAGCCGCTGCTGGCGCTTCAACTGCTGGTGCAGATGCTGCTGCCGGAGCCGCTTTCGCTGCTGCTAGGTGTGCGTCGATGTCTTCACGAGTAATACGACCACCAACACCAGTGCCTTTAACGTCAGCTGGTTGTAGGTTGTGCTCAGCAAGCAGGCGACGAACAGCTGGGCTTAGCGCGTCGTTGTTCTCTTCTGTTAGCGCAGCTTTATGGCGCTTATCAGGAGATGCTTCTGTATCTTCAGTGGTGTCTTTCGTTGGTTCACCAGCGACAGCACCCGGCTTGATTTTAGCCAGAAGCTGCTTAGAAAGTACCGTAGCACCCTCTTCTTCGATGATAGCTTCCAGAACACCCGCTTCAGGAGCCGGTACTTCTAGAACTACTTTATCTGTTTCGATATCTACAATGACTTCATCACGTGCAACCGCTTCGCCCGGTTTTTTGTGCCAAGTAGCAACTGTTGCATCAGCCACAGATTCAGGTAAATCTGGAACCAGAATTTCAATTGTCATGTGCGTATTTTCCTTTTACTTCTAGTTCTTAAGTAGGGTCAAAGCGTCGTCAACTAACGCTTTTTGTTGTTTCAAGTGTACTGACATATAGCCAACAGCTGGTGATGCTGATGCAGGACGACCTGCGTATTGAATATCAGCACCTACTGGGATAGCAGCTCGGAAATTATGTTGGCTACTGTACCAAGCACCTTGGTTTTGTGGCTCTTCTTGACACCAAACGTAATCGACTACATTTGTGTATTGTGCGATGGCAGCTCTCACATCCTCATAAGGGAACGGGTAAAGTTGCTCAATACGTACAATAGCGACATCGTCTTGCTCGTTCTTACGTCTTTGGTCAAGCAGGTCAAAGTAAACCTTACCTGAACAGAACACGACGCGTTTTACGTTCTCAGGCGCCAGGTCATCAATTTCTGCGATAGCTGGTTGGAACGTGCCTTCTGCCAAATCTTCAAGAGAAGAAGTACACAGAGGGTGACGAAGCAATGACTTAGGTGACATTACAATCAGTGGACGACGCATTGGTCGAACAACCTGACGGCGAATCATGTGGTAAACCTGAGCTGGTGTTGAAGGAACAACAACCTGCATGTTTTGTTCAGCACATAACTGAAGGTAACGCTCAAGACGTGCAGAAGAGTGCTCCGGGCCTTGGCCTTCATAACCGTGAGGAAGCAGCATAGTTAGACCACATAGACGTGCCCACTTTTGCTCACCTGATGAAATGAATTGGTCGATAACAACTTGTGCACCGTTTGCGAAGTCACCAAATTGAGCTTCCCAAAGGGTTAGACCGCTTGGCTCTGCTGTCGCGTAACCATACTCAAATGCGAGTACCGCTTCTTCAGATAACACAGAGTCAAACACTTGGAATGGCCCTTGTTTATCATGAATGTTCGCAAGAGGAACATACGTGCTTGCATCTGATTGATTGTGCAGTACTGAGTGACGGTGGAAGAACGTACCACGACCTGAATCTTGGCCTGAGATACGAATACGCTTACCGTCGTCAACAAGTGTTGCGTATGCCAGAGTTTCAGCCATACCCCAATCGACTTGTTTCTCACCATTCACCATGGCAGTACGATCGTTGTACAGTTTATTTACTCGGCTTTGCAGCTTGTGGCTGTCCGGGTATTGACAAAGTTTGGTACCAAGCTCTTTCAGGCGCTCGATATCAATCTTGTTATCCCACTCGATGTTCCAGTCGTGACCTAGGTAAGGAGACCAGTCTACTGAGTGAAGTGCCATTGGACGCCACTCTTTAACCACAACTTCACCGTGATCAAGTGCATCACGATATTCGTTAACTAGCTGAGTTGCTGTATCAATACCAAACTCACCGCGCTCCATTAGCACGTCAGCGTAAAGCTTACGTGGTGTTGGGTGCTTCTTGATTTTTTGGTACATCAAAGGCTGTGTTGCATTCGGCTCATCGGCTTCATTGTGACCGTGGCGACGGTAACAAACCAAATCAATAACAACATCACGCTTAAACGTATTACGGTAATCCAATGCAAGACGCGCAACAAACGCAACCGCTTCTGGATCATCAGAGTTAACGTGGAAAATCGGAGCCTGAACCATCTTCGCGATATCGGTACAGTACATCGTAGAGCGTGTATCGCGAGGGTTAGACGTTGTAAAACCAACTTGGTTGTTTACAACGATACGAACCGTACCACCTACACAGAAACCACGAGCTTGAGACATGTTAAACGTCTCTTGTACTACACCCTGACCAGCGATAGCTGAGTCACCGTGGATAGTAATTGGAAGTACACGGCTACCATCATTATCACCAAGGCGATCTTGACGTGCACGTACTGAACCGATAACTACCGGGTTTACGATTTCTAAGTGAGATGGGTTAAATGCTAGTGCTAAGTGAACGTTGCCGCCTGGCGTTGCGAAGTCCGCAGAGAAGCCTTGGTGGTATTTCACATCACCAGTACCCCACGTGTCATCGTGCTTGCCCGCAAACTCGTCAAACAGGTCTTGTGGCTTTTTACCAAGCACGTTGACCAACATGTTTAGACGACCACGGTGAGCCATACCAACAACAACTTCACGCATGCCTTGTCCGCCAGCATGACGAATAATTTCTTTCGTCATTGGGATAAGAGCATCACCACCTTCCAACGAGAAGCGTTTTGCGCCTGGGAATTTCGCACCAAGATAGCGCTCAAGACCTTCAGCAGCAGTTAGCTCTTCTAGGAAAGCTTGCTTTTCTTCTTTGTTGAAAGAGGGTTGACCAGATACAGACTCTAAACGTTGTTGGATCCAACGCTTTTGCTCTGTATTTGTCATGTGCATGTATTCAGCACCAATAGAGCCACAATACGTTTGCTTTAGAGATTTGTAGAGATCTTTAAGCACCATCGTCTCTTGGCCAATGGCGTAAGAGCCGACGTTGAACGTCTCATTGAGGTCATCTTCGGTAAGAGTGTGGAAAGAAGGGTCCAGTTCATCAACTGTCGCTCTTTTCCATAAACCTAGGGGGTCTAGATTTGCTGCTTGATGCCCTCGGAATCGATAGGCATTAATAAGTTGCAGAACCTTTACTTGTTTCGCATCGACATCTGGATCACTAACTTGGACACTGTAATGCTTTGTTTCTTGAGCGAGTCGACGGAAGTATTCACGAACACGAGAGTGTGGTTGTTCCACTGTCTCTGAAGCTTGCACAGGCAGTTCTTCAAAAACACTTCTCCATTCGTCACTTACCGAATCTGGGTCACTTAGATACAGTTCATAGAGTTCTTCTACGTACGTTGCATTGGCGCCAGCCAAGTGTGAAGACTCGAGCCATGCCTTCATCACGCCGTTGTGCATATTTTCCCTTAACCAGTAGTTTTCACGTTTGCTGCGGTCTATGCCGAGCTATTAAAAGGCCGCCCCAAAACTTCTAGGGCGGCAATTTTTATATAACTTAAACCGAACGATTCACTAGCATGGTCTTGATGTGACCAATAGCTTTCGTCGGATTTAATCCCTTAGGACAAACACTTACACAATTCATGATGCCATGGCAACGAAAAACGCTAAATGCATCATCAAGATCGGACAAACGTTCGTCTGTCGCTGTATCTCGGCTATCAATTAGCCAACGGTACGCTGCAAGCAGGCCTGCTGGTCCGATGAATTTGTCAGGATTCCACCAGAATGATGGGCATGACGTTGTACAACATGCACACATGATACATTCGTACAATCCATCTAAATGAGCACGCTCATCAGGGCTTTGTAAGTTTTCACGAGCCGGTGGCACATTGCCATCAGACACTAAGAATGGCTTCACTTTTTCGTAGTTATCGTAGAACTGAGTCATGTCTACAATCAGGTCACGAACAACGGGTAAGCCAGGCAGTGGGCGAATCACAATCTTGTCTTGGCCCGAAAGCGCAGACAATGGCGTGATACACGCTAGGCCATTTTTACCGTTCATGTTCAAACCATCCGAGCCACATACACCTTCACGGCATGAGCGACGGAATGAGATTGTTGGATCTTGCTCTTTCAACAGAATAAGCGCATCCAAAAGCATCATGTCTGAACCTTCATCCACTTCTAGAGTGTATTCCTTCATATAAGGTTTCTGGTCGACATCTGGATTGTAACGATATAAAGAGAAATTCAGTTTCATGGTCATATCTCCTTAGTACGTACGTGCTTTTGGTGGGAACGCTTCACGATGGATAGGTTCCATGTTTACACCACGCTTAGTCATGCTCTCTGACTCTGGGTTGTAAAGTGAGTGGCATAGCCATTGCTCATCATCACGGTCAGGGAAATCGAATCGAGCGTGTGCGCCACGGCTCTCTGTACGGAAATTTGCAGCAACAGCCGTTGCGAATGCCGTTTCCATCAAGTTTTCAAGCTCTAGACACTCGATACGTTGAGTGTTGAACTCTGTAGACTTATCAGATAGGTGTGCATTTTTCAGACGCTCGCGAATCGCTTTTAGCTCTTCTAGACCTTCAGCCATTGCTTTGCCTTCACGGAATACTGAGAAGTTGTTCTGCATACATTGCTGAAGATCTTTACGGATTTGCGCTGGATCTTCGCCGTCTGTGCTGTTTTCCCAACGGTTGTAACGCTCTAGTGAACGCTCAATGTCAGCTTCAGTTGCAGGTTTCGCTTCGTCTTGCTTCTTCAGTGTCTCACCTAGGTGTAGACCTGTCGCACGACCAAATACCACCAAATCAAGCAGTGAGTTACCACCTAGACGGTTGGCACCATGTACTGATACTGATGCGATTTCACCACAAGCAAATAGACCTTGGATTTCAACATCGCTGCCGTCTTCGGTTTGCTTAATAGCTTGACCAGAAACTTGTGTTGGAACACCACCCATCATGTAGTGACATGTCGGGATTACTGGGATTGGCTCTTTCACTGGATCAACGTGAGCAAAGGTACGAGAAAGTTCACATACACCAGGAAGACGAGATTCAAGTGTCTCTTTACCTAGATGATCAAGCTTAAGCTTGATGTGTGGACCCCAAGGGCCATCGCAACCGCGACCTTCACGAATTTCAACCATCATTGAACGAGCAACAACATCACGACCCGCTAAGTCTTTAGCGTTTGGTGCGTAACGTTCCATGAAGCGTTCGCCGTCTTTATTGAGAAGGTAACCACCTTCACCACGACAACCTTCCGTTACCAATACACCTGCACCAGCGATACCCGTCGGGTGGAACTGCCACATTTCGATGTCTTGCATAGGAACGCCAGCACGAATCGCCATACCAACACCGTCACCAGTGTTAATGTGTGCATTGGTTGTTGATGCGTAGATACGACCAGCACCACCAGTCGCAAGGATTGTTGCCTTCGCTTTGAAGTAGCAAACCTCGCCCGTTTCCATACAAAGCGCGGTAGTACCTAAAATTGCACCATCTTCGTTTTTAACAAGATCCAGTGCATACCACTCAGAGAAAACCGTCGTTTTATGTTTAATGTTTTGTTGGTAAAGCGTATGAAGCAGTGCGTGACCAGTACGGTCGGCTGCAGCTGCGGTACGAGCCGCTTGCTCACCACCAAAGTTTTTAGATTGACCACCGAAAGGACGCTGGTAAATAGTACCGTTCTCAAAACGAGAGAAAGGCAGGCCCATTTTTTCGAGTTCGATTACCGACTCAGGACCGTTTTTACACATGTATTCGATAGCGTCTTGGTCACCGATGTAATCAGAACCTTTTACTGTGTCATACATATGTTGTTCCCAATGGTCTTCATGCGCGTTACCAAGAGCAACAGTGATGCCGCCTTGCGCTGAAACCGTATGAGAACGAGTAGGGAAAACTTTAGAAAGCAATGCACAAGAAAGGCCTTGCTCAGAAATTTGCAGTGCGGCACGCATACCTGCACCACCAGCGCCGATCACTACGGCATCAAACTCACGAACAGGAATAGTCACTTACGCACCCCACAAAATAAACAGACCAGAGAAGAAATATCCAAGAAGAACTGCAACAACACCGACTTGAAGACCAACACGCAGTTTTGCGCATTTGATGTAGTCAGTTAGTACTTGCCATAGGCCGATCCACGCGTGAACCAAAACAGAAGTAAGCGCTAACATGGTGAAGACTTTAGTGAAGGTTCCACCAAAGAATTGCGTCCAAGATGCGTAAGAGATATCACCAGAGAAAGCACAGAAGCTAACTAGGTAGATAGTGTAAAGCGTCATAATGATGGCAGTTGCACGAATCAATAGATAATCGTGGACACCATTACGACCAAAAGTAGAAACGTTGTTTACCATACTAAGATCCCCGCTAGTAGAGACAATACCGCTGTTGCTGCGAATGCAACCTTAGCGCTCTTAGCGCCAGATTCCAGCTCTTCAAAGTGACCAAGGTCCATAAGAAGGTGACGAATACCACCAGCAATGTGGTAAGCCAAAGCGGTTAAAATGCCCCACAGAATAAACTTCACGAAGAAACCATCGACAATGTCGCTAGCTTCGGCAAAGCCTACTGGGGATGAGAGGGAAATGGATAGTAACCAAAGCAGAATTCCAATCGCGACAAAAGTTATCACCCCAGACACACGGTGTAGGATGGAAGCTATTGCTGTGATTGGAAAGTGGATGGTCTGTAAATCTAAATTAACAGGTCTTGTCTTTCTTTCTTTCACGGGCTTGCTCACTCAGCTCCATTGAGCATTATGGTCATTAAATAACCTTATGATATTGTTATGGACAAAATTTGATTGTAAACCTTCAAAATTTAACATTAACTTAACAAATAACTGAAGTTGAGCCTTAGATAATTGTAAAATAATTGTTAACCGCTCGATTAAGAAAGACACCTCACATTTCTTCTTAGCCTTGCATTTATAAGGTTTTAACCAAACTTTTCAGCGTCACTATACGACTGGCAACATTCTAATACAATTGATGTAACAAATAATGCTACACAGACCAGATTTTTAACGAATTTAATGTAAAAAACACTAACAAGTGCACACAAAGCTTCAGAAAAATTGACTTTCCCACGTAAGACCAGTAAAAAAATGGCACATAAACATCCTGGACGGATTAAATAATAAACAAAGGAGATTGTTATGGCGGATAAGAAAGCTACCCTTCACATTGAAGGTCAAGCGCCAATCGAGCTGCCGATTACAGAAGGTGTACTTGGTACTCCAGTGATCGATGTTCGTACACTAGGTTCTAATGGTTTTTTCACTTTTGACCCTGGTTTTCTTGCCACTGCATCCTGTGAGTCTCAAATCACTTTTATTGACGGTGGAAAAGGCATTCTTTTACATCGTGGTTATCCAATCGACCAACTTGCCAATAACGCTGATTACTTAGAAGTATGTTACATACTTCTTTACGGTGAAGCCCCATCTCGAGCTGAGTACGAAAAGTTCAAGACTACCGTGACACGTCACACTATGGTGCACGAGCAAATCGCTAGTTTCTTCCACGGCTTCCGTCGTGACGCTCACCCTATGGCTGTAATGTGTGGTGTTGTAGGCGCTCTAGCGGCGTTCTACCACGACTCACTTGATGTCAACAACGATACACACCGTGAAATTGCGGCATACCGCCTGATTTCAAAAATGCCAACACTGGCTGCAATGTGTTACAAATATTCAATCGGTCAGCCGTTTATCTACCCACGTAACGACCTAGGCTACGCAGAAAACTTCTTACACATGATGTTTGCAAACCCATGTGAAGAGTATGAAGTGAACCCTATCGTTGCTCGTGCAATGGATAAGATTTTCACTCTACATGCTGACCACGAACAGAACGCTTCTACGTCTACAGTGCGTCTTGCTGGTTCATCTGGTGCTAACCCGTTTGCGTGTATCGCAGCAGGTATCGCATCACTTTGGGGCCCAGCTCACGGCGGTGCAAACGAAGCTTGTCTGCGCATGCTTGAAGAGATCGGTAGCGTAGATAACATTGAAGAATACGTTGCGAAAGCAAAAGACAAAGATGACCCATTCCGTTTGATGGGCTTCGGTCACCGTGTTTACAAGAACTACGACCCACGTGCAACAGTAATGCGCGAAGCGTGTCACGAAGTGCTTAAAGAGCTAAACATCCAAGATCCACTACTAGACGTAGCGATGGAACTTGAGCGTATCGCTCTTTCTGATGAGTACTTTGTTTCTAAGAAGCTATACCCGAACGTAGATTTCTACTCAGGTATCATTCTGAAAGCAATCGGTATTCCAGTATCTATGTTTACAGTAATCTTCGCGATGTCTCGTACCATCGGTTGGATTGCTCACTGGAACGAAATGCACAGCGATCCGACGAACCGTATCGGTCGTCCTCGTCAGCTATATACTGGTGAAGAACAACGTGACTTTAAAGCACTTCACGAACGTGAATAGTTGCTATAAATCATAATGTTAAAAGGGGTTGATGTGAGAACATCAACCCCTTTTCTTTTGTACGCTCTCAACCCCGTCATCCTCAAGAATGCGAAGTGAACGAATAAAATAATATCGTCATCCCCAAGAACGAGGGACGAATGAGTTGGGGATCTCCTTAAGCGAGCAGATAAACTATACAGGTTACCTGCTCAATTCTAGAGAACGACGCATACACTCGACTCGTACCCCTTATCTCGCATCTGCTCTTAAACTGGGTTATCGATATCAATAAACTCAACATCCAAGCCATGTTCTTCCGCTAACCATTCACCTAACGCTTTTACACCGTATCGCTCAGTCGCGTGGTGGCCAGCAGCAAAATAATGAATGTCTTGCTCGCGTGCTGAGTAAGTAGTGCGCTCAGAAATTTCACCAGAAATAAAAGCATCAATGCCTTGAGAAGCCGCTAGCTCAATGTAGTCTTGACCACCACCAGTACACCAACCGACGGTCGTTATCATTTTGTCTTGGTTTTCTGGAGCGATATGCAGTGGTTTACGATTTAGAGCTTGATCGATTTTTTCTGCGAATTCAGTACCTGTCATTGGTGTTTTTAATCTACCAAACATAGCAACCGATTGTGGGTGCCCTTCCAAGCCACCTTCTACTTCAATATCAAGCAGTTCAGCGAGTTTGGCGTTGTTACCAAGTTCAGGGTGGATATCGAGAGGTAAGTGATAACCCAAAAGGTTAATGTCATTCTTTATCAGAGTGCGAATGCGTTTGCCCTTCATGCCACGAATTGCCTCTGACTCACCTTTCCAAAAGAAACCGTGATGAACCAACAAAGCGTCTGCGTTCAGTTCTACCGCTTTATCAATCAAGGCTTGAGAAGCTGTTACACCAGTAACGATTCGCTTCACTTCTGTCGCGCCTTCAACTTGAAGACCATTAGGACAGTAATCTTTAATCTGCTGTGGCTGCAGTTTTTCGTTAAGTAGCTTTTCTAATTGTAAGTTAATCATTTTTCTTTCCAGCTTACCTTTATAATAACGTCGTTATATCAATTTACGGGTAGAATGTCGAAAGCCCCACGATGAGTTTATGAGGAAGAGATGACAGCACTGCAACGTTTTTACCAATGGGTCATCGACTCACCGCCATTACTAGAAATCAAGCCACCGGTTTCGGATCTCAGTGCATTCTCTAGCAACCATGCCATCGACTCATCACATACTTATGAGGGTAATCCTAGATTAGGTTTCCTCTACCAATATCTATGCGAGCAAGTGATCGCTGCCTCACCGAATTACTCGATAAAGCACGACGAGATTCAGATCAATGTGGAAGGCAGAACTCTCGGTGCAATCGACTTTATTCTTAAAGAAGAGAGCAGCCAAAAGCTGGAACATTGGGAAGTGGCGATTAAGTTTTATCTGCTCCACGAACAAACATGGTTTGGACCCAACTCTCACGACCAATTGGATAAGAAACTCGACAGGATGCTCAGCCACCAACTCGAAATGTCCTCTTCTGCCGCCTTTGTTGAGCAATATCCAGAAATCGATGTCGACTCAAAACACTTACTGATGCAAGGTCGTCTATATACCAACCCTTTCTTAGAGCAAAACATACCGACAAAATGCTTGGGCTATGACATTAACCCAAGCCAAGTAAACGGCTTTTGGTGCTATCAAGATCAGGCTCATTTAATCAGTGAACCACTGTATCCACTCACCAAAGAGCAATGGGCAGCAGGGACGGATGATTTCAGCAGTCAGCCGATCACCGAGTTCGGTGATCGCTTCGTCCATGGGCAAACAAAGTCGGGGCAATTCTGGTTTGTGATGCCACAAAGTTGGCCACACGGTTAGTCGTCTGAGCTAACTCAGTTACCTTTTCCCGCTTATACGTAACTAACACAAACAAAAAGGGTTGATGCTTTCACATCAACCCTTCTTCTATTTACTTAGCAACTCTAGTAATCGAGATTCGATTATAGGCCAGCGGCTGCAAATACTTGGTTAACAATCTCTTGAGCTTCTGCTTCGATTGCTTTCAGGTGCTCTTCACCCTTAAAGCTTTCACAGTAGATCTTGTAGATGTCTTCAGTGCCTGATGGACGCGCAGCAAACCAGCCGTTCTCAGTTGTCACTTTCAAGCCACCAATCGCAGCACCGTTACCTGGAGCGTGTGTTAAGCGTGCAGTAATTGCATCACCAGCCAACGTCTCAGCAGAAACCATCTCTGGAGATAGTTTCTTCAGCACGTCTTTCTGTGCACCATTTGCTACCGCTTGAATACGGTTGTACTTAGATTCACCGTGTTTAGCGGCAAGTTCTTCGTAGTATTCTTGTGGGTTCTTACCTGTCACTGCTGTGATCTCAGCCGCAAGCAAGCAAAGAATCAGGCCGTCTTTATCTGTTGACCAAGGCGTACCGTCTTTACGTAGGAAAGAAGCACCTGCGCTCTCTTCGCCACCAAAACCAAACTGGCCGTTGTATAAGCCATCAACGAACCATTTGAAACCAACTGGCACTTCACAAAGTTCGCGACCTAAGTCAGAAACTACGCGATCGATTAATGCACTTGATACTAGTGTCTTACCAACAGCAACGTCTTTACCCCAACCTTCACGGTTACGGTATAGGTAATCAATACAAACCGCTAAGAAGTGGTTTGGATTCATCAAACCTTTAGGTGTCACGATACCGTGGCGATCGTAATCTGGGTCGTTACCAAATGCTAGAGCGTACTCGTCTTTAAGCGCCAGTAAGCCTGCCATTGCGTATGGAGAAGAACAGTCCATACGAACTACGCCATCTTTATCTAGAGACATGAATTGGAATGAAGGGTCAACCGCTTCACTTACCAGAGTAAGATCTAGATTGTACGCTTTACCAATTTGACGCCAGTAATCAATACCGCTGCCACCCAGTGGATCAACACCAATCTTGATGTTTGCTTTCTGGATCGCTTCCATATCCACGACGTTAACCAAATCAGCGACGTATGGCGCGACTAGGTCAACTTCTTTTACTAGCTCAGACTGTTTAGCCTGTGCGATAGGCGTACGCTTAACACCTTGCATTTGCTCAGCAATGATCACGTTCGCACGGTCTTCAATCGCTTGAGTCAGTTCAGCTTCAGCTGGGCCACCGTGTGTCGGGTTGTATTTAATACCGCCGTCTTGAGGTGGGTTATGTGAAGGCGTGATAACAATGCCGTCGGCTTTTTTGTCATTCACTAGGTTGTGCGTAAGAATCGCGTGCGAGATACCAGGTGTTGGAGTAAAGCCGTTGTTTTCTTGAATAATAACTTCAACACCGTTCGCTACAAGCACTTCGATAACCGTAGAGAACGCAGGCTCAGATAGAGCGTGAGTATCTTTACCTAAGAAAAGAGGGCCAGTTGTACCTTGCTCGGCACGAACTTCAGCAACCGCTTGTGCAATTGCTAGAATGTGGTTTTCGTTAAATGTTGATTTGTCTGCTGTACCGCGGTGACCTGAAGTACCGAAAAGTACTTTATGATCTGGGTTCGTAGCATCCGGTTGCTGTAAGAAATAGTTAGCAACTAAAGCCGGGATATTATGAAGATCTTCCTGCTGAGCTTTCTGCCCAGCACGAGGGTGCATAGCCATTTTTCGACATCCTTATATATAAAATTTTAAAACAAAAAAACCTCATAATATCTTCTTATCCATGGATATTATGAGGTTTAAATCAGATTTCGTTAAATTGAACCTGTTACTTTTTCTATCAATTCTGCTTGGAAATTCATGCGGCTCATAAGCTGCTCAACCATCTGTCTTTTTCGGCTTGTATTGTTATTAGTAATAACCCAAAAAGGACTTTGTGGAATAGCTTTAGGCTTAGTCGTGTTGCCGTTTGCTAGCAACGTCGCTTCGTTATCTGCAAAGTAAACGCGCTTACGGCCTTTTACTTGAGTTGCTTCTGAAAAGCTTAAAGGGTCGATTTTATGCAGTGTTGATAACACAAGCATGAAACGATCAATGGCTTTCTTTAGTGATGCAAACTCATCTGATATTAGTAGTGAGCGCATTTCTTTAACGCCATCGAACTTCTCTGGAGTAAAGCCTACCTCTTTGCTAACAACGATACCTTTTGGCTCAACGATCTCTTCGATCGGAGCCATGCCTTGGCTATCAACCTGTAACAAGCGGCGCAGAATATCTGAAGCGCTTTCGCCAATACGTTCTGTCTGACCCGCAATAAAACGGTATAGGTCCTCATCAACCTCAATTGTTTTCATTCGCTTTTCACAATCTCAATGTTTAAACTCTGGGGGATTATAGCGAGATCCGCGCGGATACTCTACGTCAAACCCACCATGAATAAGATAAAAATGTCAGTACAGCTCAACTATAAAATTGAAGGTGAGGGTCACACCATTGTTTTGATCCATGGATTATTCGGTAATCTGGACAACCTTGGCTTGCTCGCTAGGGATCTAAAAGCCGATCATCAGGTACTTAGTATCGATCTCCGCAACCACGGTCAATCCTTCCATAGTGACACTCATAACTACCAAGCGATGGCGCAAGATGTCTCTCAACTGTTGAAAGATCTCGAGTTAGACGACGTCACTGTCATTGGTCACTCGATGGGTGGCAAGGTTGCCATGGCACTCACCCAACACCTAGAGCTACGTAAACTGATCGTACTGGACATGGCACCGGTCGCTTACACCCAAAGTCGCCATGATAACGTATTCGCAGGCCTTCAAGCCGTGATCGAAGAAAAACCAGAATCTCGCTCTGAAGCACTTAAAGTACTCGCAAAACATATTGAAATCGACGGGGTTCGCCAGTTCTTAACGAAATCACTGTTCAAGTCAGAACAAGGCATTATGGAGTGGCGCTTTAACGTCGCGTCACTACTTGCAAACTACGCTCACATCATTGGCTGGGAACCGATCGACAAAACCTCGGTCAAAACCTTGCTAATAAAAGGTGGGGATTCTGACTACCTCACGGCTGAGCACCAAACTGCAGTTCAGCAGCAATTTTCTAACGCAAAGGCGCACGTCATTGCCAATACGGGTCACTGGCTACACGCAGAAAAGCCAGCTGAAGTACTCAGAGCAATACGAAAATTCATCGCTTAAGCGCGCTTTTTCATGCAGATAAATGAGAGCTGAGTAATCACTGCAGATTAACTTTATCTCGCAACAGTGATATAGTGCGCCCAAGCAAAATTGGTATATAAGGTTCCCATGCTTTACGACTACATGAACATCATTGAATCTGTTGGTTTAGATCTCCTGTTTGCCGCGATTTTCTTTTTAATCGGTATGGCAATTAAGGACGTTCTCAAGCAGGGAAATGTTCCTCCATTTGGTCGTCGCATCGTATGGTTAGTACTTTTCCTTGGCTGTGCGGGTTTTATCGCCAAAGGGATAATCCAACTAAGCTGGGAAGGAACTGGGATCTAACGATTCTCTTCCGAACTTTATTACACCGACAACAGACAAAATGAAAGGTAATGATTCTATGGCAAGTGTAGGTCTCTTCTTTGGTAGCGATACAGGTAACACTGAAGCTGTTGCTAAGATGATTCAAAAGCAATTGAGCAAACAGCTCGTTCACGTTCAAGACATTGCAAAAAGCAGCAAAGAAGATATCGATAACTTCGATCTACTGCTGCTTGGTATCCCTACGTGGTACTACGGCGAAGCACAATGTGATTGGGATGACTTTTTCCCAGAGCTAGAAGCTATTGATTTCTCAACTAAGCTTGTTGCTATCTTTGGTTGTGGCGACCAAGAAGATTACGCAGAATACTTCTGTGATGCTATGGGTACTATCCGTGACATCGTTGAAGCGAAAGGCGGTACTATCCTAGGTCACACATCAACTGAAGGCTACGAATTCGAAGCATCGAAAGGTTTAGTTGAAGGCGATGACAGCCAATTCGTTGGTCTATGTATCGATGAAGACCGTCAACCTGAGCTAACTGATGAGCGCGTATCTAACTGGGTTAAACAAATCCACGAAGAGATGTGCCTAGCAGAGCTAGAAGACTAATTCTCTAGTGGTTGTTAATTGTTACAGTTAATAACCATTATGTAGATATGAAAAAACCTCCTTATAGGAGGTTTTTTGCTATTTAAAATCTATTAATTAGCACTCAGCCTCTAATGCTTCATCATCATCTCTAAATTGCGGCTTCTTTCTTACATAGAGGGTGCGTTGAATTTCTGAAACCACATTACCCTGCTTATCTTTCACGTGAATAATAAATTCGGGGAAGCACTTTTCACCGAGTTGCGTCTGACGATAGATATCGTCAAGCTGCCCTTGCCTTATCTCAAAATCTGCATACAAGTCCGATTGCCCCGGCTTGATGAAGTTAATGCTCGCTTCTTTATCCCAAACATAATATCGTTCACCTAAAATTCCCATTAACATCAATGAGTAAACGGGATCGGTAAGAGAAAAGATACTGCCGCCATATTGAGTACGATTGGCGTTCTTATTCCACCAGCGTAGCTTAAGTACTGTCTTAACAACCCTAAAGTCAGTGCTAATGTGGGCTATTCGAATACCCGCTCCCCAAAAGGGAGGCCAAATATTAAGAGCAAATTTTACAATGTTGGGTTTATATATTTTTGCGAGTTGCTTATTCATAACAACATTCCATGTTCATATCAGAAACACCGTCACCTTGACTGGTCGTACCTCCACTATAAGTGAGATACTTCCAATTTACAAAACAGATTGTGATGTCAGTAAGTAACCCTTTGAAGTTCGTGGTTTATTGTTATGCCTGACTAAACTATAATGGTATTAATATTGAATTCTGTTAATTGCTGCAGATCATCAACAGGAAAGTATATGTCAGACAATAATCAAGCGCTAAAAGATGCAGGTCTTAAAGTGACCCTTCCACGGCTCAAAATTTTAGAAGTATTACAACAGCCAGACTGCCAACATATTAGTGCTGAAGATTTATATAAGAAGCTGATCGACCTAGGTGAAGAAATCGGTCTTGCAACCGTTTATCGAGTACTTAACCAATTCGATGACGCTGGCATTGTAACTCGTCACCACTTCGAAGGCGGCAAGTCTGTATTTGAACTTTCTACACAGCACCACCACGACCACCTTGTATGTTTAGATTGTGGCGAAGTGATCGAATTCTCTGATGACATCATCGAAGAAAGACAGAAAGAGATTGCTCAGCGTTACAACGTGCAACTAACAAACCACAGTTTGTACTTGTACGGCAAAAGCATTAACGGAGATTGCAAAGGCAATCCAGACGCGCATAAAGCGAAGTAGTAATACAGAACGCTGGCTTAGGCCGGCGTTTTTTATATAGGGCATCATAAAGTATCCATGAAAAGAATCCCGCTAGTTAAGGCTTTTACTTTAATTGAGATGTTGGTTGTTGTAGTGATTATTGCAGTGCTTGCTATTGTTGCCCTTCCCCGTTTTCTTAACATTCAAACCGATGGCCGTATCGCTCTGTTTGACGCTGCTCAATCTCAATTTCAAACTGTGATCACGTTTGCTCACAGTAAATGGCTGGTCAGCGGCGGCGGCAACGCTGAAATGAATGACATGCCAGGTTTTGGGGAAGACGGAGACGGCAATGCTCAATTGGACATAAATGACGTCGGCTACCCACTCGGCGTCGATAAAGGCAACCCTATGGGGCAGCCTTACAACATAGGTCAAGGTGACCAAGGGTGTGTGTCAATATGGAATGCCATTATGACAACCGACCTGACCGCTACTACAGACCCGAACCAGTCCAACAATTTTGATTTTATTACCCGCCGTCAAAACCATAGTTTTGTTGCCAAAGACGGTACTCCTCAAAACAAACTCGCGCTTTGCTACTTCATCTACACTGGAGTCGATTTCGACAGCGATCCTGGTAATGCAGGTTATGTTTTCTGGTACAACTCACGCACGGGTGAAGTAACCCAACAAGACCCTAATAATCCCTAAAACTCTGGCTCTAGTGCTTAAAACGCTAGTTGGTCACTAGAAACACCTTGGTAATCAAATTTAAGACACAAAAAAACCGGCTCTAAGCCGGTTTTTTATTGGGTCGTTTTTAACAAACTAAATACTCAAGCATTAAGCTTCAGTTTTACCCCATGTGTCACGTAGACCAACCGTGCGGTTGAAGACTAGTGCATCTGCTTTAGAGTCTTTCGAATCCACACAGAAGTAACCTGTACGTTCAAACTGGTACGCTTGCTCTGCCACACCTTCTGCTAAGCTAGGTTCAACAAAACCATTTAGCGTAACAAGAGATTCAGGGTTTAGCGTTGCAGCGAAGTCATAAGCAGCGGCTGGGTTTGGCACTGTGAATAGACGATCGTACAAACGAATCTCAGCAGGCAGTGCTTTATCAGCAGATACCCAGTGGATAACGCCTTTCACTTTGCGGCCATCTGCAGGGTTCTTACCCAATGTTTCATTGTCGTAAGAACAGAAGATAGTCGTAATGTTGCCTTCTGCATCTTTTTCGATACGTTCAGCTTTGATCACGTAAGCACCACGCAGGCGAACTTCTTTACCTAGAACCAAACGCTTGTACTTTTTGTTTGCTTCTTCACGGAAGTCGTCACGTTCGATCCAAACTTCGCGTGTAAATGGAACTTCACGAGTACCCATTTCTGGCTTGTTCGGGTGGTTTGCAACCGTTAGCGTTTCTACTGTATCTGCTTCGTAGTTTTCGATAACGATCTTAACTGGATCCAGAACAGCCATTGCACGAGGTGCATTTTCGTTCAGATCATCACGGATGCAAGATTCAAGTGAACCGAACTCAATCATGTTCTCTTGCTTAGTTACACCAATACGCTTACAGAATTCACGAATCGAGCTTGAAGTAAAACCACGACGACGTAGGCCAGAAATAGTAGGCATGCGTGGGTCATCCCAACCTTGAACTAGGTTTTCAACCACAAGTTGGTTCAGCTTACGCTTAGACATCACTGTATATTCAAGATTCAGGCGGCTAAACTCGTACTGACGAGGTTGGCAGTCAATCGTGATGTTATCTAGAACCCAATCGTACAAACGACGGTTATCTTGGAATTCAAGCGTACAGATAGAGTGCGTAATACCTTCCAGCGCATCAGAGATACAGTGAGTAAAGTCGTACATTGGGTAAATGCACCACTTGTCAGCCGTTTGATGGTGGTGAGCAAAACGAACACGGTAGATAACAGGATCGCGCATAACCATGAACGAAGAGCTCATGTCGATCTTAGCACGTAGACACGCTTTACCTTCTTCAAAGCCACCGTCACGCATTTTTTCAAACAACGCTAGGTTCTCTTCAGGGCTGCGGTCACGGTATGGGCTCGCTTTACCAGGCTCTTTTAGCGTGCCACGGTACTCACGGATTTGATCAGGACTTAGCTCGTCAACATACGCTAAGCCTTTATTAATTAATTCCACAGCATAAGCGTAAAGCGTATCGAAGTAGTTTGATGAGTAACAAATATCACCAGACCATTCGAAGCCTAACCAGCTTACATCATTCTTAATTGACTCAACGTATTCAACGTCTTCTTTTTCAGGGTTTGTATCATCGAAACGAAGATTACATTGTCCCTGGTAGTCCTGAGCAATACCAAAGTTCAAGCAAATAGATTTAGCGTGACCAATGTGCAGGTAGCCATTTGGCTCCGGCGGGAAACGAGTATGCACGCTACTGTGTGTACCATCCGCTAAATCTTTATCAATAATTTGGCGAATGAAATTCGATGGACGAGCCTCAGCTTCACTCATCTATAGCACCTCTATGTATTTAGTATTGTCAGAGAAAGTTATCTTTCGTCCCCAAGAAAACGGTCGCTTATAGCGCCAGTCAAAGATAGAAAGATCATTGTTGCTAATCATCCACAATTCTTAGCCTTTGCACAATAAGAACCGTCCGTTAATTGCGATTATTTCTGCTATTCGATGAAGAATAGAACGAACCGTGTTCGCTGGTCTTAAACTGCAGGCACAAAAAAGCCTCCCATGTGGGAGGCTTTCAATTTGACACTTACTTAAGAGTAACTTTACGTCTTAACTAAGTACTTCCCTTACTGTGGAAGTTTTACATCAGATAGGTCTTCGCCTGCACCAATAGCTTTCATTTCGCCAGCTACGATTTCAGCTAGTGGGCCTAGGATAACCTGTAGGTTGTTTTCACCTAGTTTAACCACACCTTTAGCACCAAGTTTCTTAAGAACAACTTCATCTGCAACAGAGCGGTCTTTAAGAGTTAGACGTAGACGAGTGATACAAGCGTCGATTGAAGTTAGGTTGTCGTGACCACCTAGAGCTTTCAGGTATTGACGTGCAAGGTCGCCCTTTGGTGCGTCGCCAGCAGGAGCTGCAACAGCTTCGTCATCATCTTCACGACCTGGCGATTTCAAGTTGAAAGCGCGGATTGCGAAAGAGAAAGTGAAGAAGTATAGAGCACCGAAGCCAAGACCGATTAGTAGTAGTACGAATGGTTTAGTTGCTAGACCCCAGTTCAATACGAAGTCGATAAGACCAGCAGAGAAACCGAAACCGTGCAGAGTACCAAACATGTTAGCAACAACTAGAGACAGACCAGTAAATACAGCGTGCATTGCGTATAGAGCAGGAGCTAGGAATACGAACATGAATTCTAGCGGCTCTGTGATACCTGTTAGGAATGAACAGAATGCAACAGAGAACAGTGCGCCACCAACTTGACTACGTTTTTCAGCAGGAGCAGCTAGGTACATTGCAAGTGCAGCACCTGGTAGACCAAACATCATTACAGGGAAGAAACCGTTCATGAATACGCCAGCACCTTTATCACCACCGAAGAAACGGTGTAGGTCGCCAGATTTAACTGTTTCAGTCACTTCTTTCACAACAGTTGTGATTTCTGGAGTAACAGAGTTAGCGAATGTGAACGTGTGCTCTTGACCAACAACTAGTGTTTTAGCCAGTGCAGGGTCAACACAAAGTTGAGTGATACCAGCGAATGCGCCTTGACCAGCAACGATGATTTCTTGACAAGAGCCCATACCGAACCAGAAGTACGAGTTCAGTACATGGTGTAGACCTACTGGGATAAGTGCACGGTTAAGAGTACCGTAAACAAATTGACCGATAGCGCCAGACGTTGAAACTGCGTGAGCAAGTGCATCTAGACCAGATTGAACAGCAGGCCATACAACACCAAAGATTGCGCCAGCAACTAGAGCAAATAGACCAGCCATAATAGGAACTAGACGTTTGCCAGAGAAGAATGCTAGCCACTCTGGAAGACGAGTCGCGTGGAATGCATTGTAAGAGTGACCTGCGATGATACCTGCAAAGATACCGCCGAAGAATGACATATTTACACTAGCATCGATGTTTGTTGCGGTTGCTGTCAGAACAAAGTAAGCAACTGCACCAGCAAGACCTGCTGCGCCGTTACCGTCTTTAGAAAGACCAATAGCTATACCCAAACCAAACAATAATGGTAGTTGACTGAAGATTGCGTTACCAGCAGATGCCATGAATGCGATATCGAGTAAGTCTGGTTGACCCAGACGTAGCAGCAATGCCGCAATCGGAAGCGTTGCGATTGGTAGCATTAACGCCTTACCAAGCTTCTGCGCATATCCTAGAATATTCACCAGTTGTTTCCCCCTATAGGATTTTTTAGAATTCGTTTGAGAAACTTATTTTAGTCGCTCAATTTAGTCCTATTCAGTGTATTCAATTAATTTTGCTCCGCAAATTAAAACCTTACCATTTGTGATCCTAATCACCAGTTTTTACCAAATCCAGAGGTTTTTGCTAGCGAGATCATAAAACTTATTTTATCATTCAAAAAAATGAACATTTATGGATAAAATCCAAATCTAATCATTAGGCAAAAAGATGGTAACTCCGGGCTTATAGAGCACCGTGAATAATCATTGTTGATGGACCTAAATGTATAATAAAAATCAATTGTTCATATGTTTTTCAACAACTTAAATCGCTTCTCATTTTGAAGCCGTTTGCCCATAAAAGATAAATCGTTACGTAAATGATGCTCGCAAACTAAGTCCGCATTTAGGTAACGAACGAATTTAAAAGATCTCACGAAATAAGGATTAGCTGACTATGTACGCGCTAAGTAACTGTAAAATTTACACTGGTAGTGATGTTCTAACCGATCATGCTGTTGTAATCGAAAACGAACTGATCAAAAAAGTCTGTCCTATCTCTGAATTGCCAGAAGGAATCGAGCTTCGCGACCTAGACGGAGCAAACCTAAGCCCAGGTTTCATTGACCTACAACTGAATGGTTGTGGCGGTGTAATGCTTAACGATGAGATCACTGCAGAAACCATGCAGATCATGCACAAAGCAAACCTGAAATCTGGCTGTACTAGCTTCCTACCAACGCTTATCACCTCTTCAGACGAAGATATGCGTGCGGTTATTACGGCAGCTCGTGAATACCATAACCAGTACCAAAACCAATCTTTAGGTCTGCACCTTGAAGGCCCTTACCTAAACGTTGCGAAAAAAGGCATCCATAGCGTCGATCACATTCGTAAATCTGACAACGAAATGATTGAGCTTATCTGTGAGAACCGTGACCTTGTTGCAAAAGTAACATTGGCTCCAGAGCATAACGACCCTGAACACATCGAACGCCTGCACAAAGCTGGCGTTGTCGTTTCTATCGGCCACACCAACGCAACTTACGCAGAAGCGCGTCAAGGTTTCGAATCTGGTATCACGTTCGCCACTCACCTGTTCAATGCAATGACGCCGATGGTTGGTCGTGAGCCTGGCGTTGTTGGCGCGATTTACGATACTCCTGAGGTTTACGCTGGCATTATTGCCGACGGCTTCCACGTTGATTACGCAAACATCAGAATTGCGCATAAAATCAAGGGAGAAAAGTTGGTATTAGTGACGGATGCCACAGCTCCTGCAGGTGCTGACATGGAATACTTTATTTTTGTCGGTAAGAAAGTATATTACCGTGATGGTAAGTGTGTTGATGAAAACGGCACACTGGGCGGCTCAGCTCTGACTATGATTGAAGCAGTTCAGAATACAGTTGAGCACGCTGGTATCGCTTTAGACGAAGCTCTTCGCATGGCTACGCTATACCCAGCTACGGCTATCGGTGTAGAAAGCAAGCTAGGTCGAATCAAAAAAGGCATGGTTGCAAACCTAGCTGTATTTGACCGAGACTTTAACGTTAAAGCGACTGTTGTTAACGGACAATACGAGCACAATTAAGTATGAATGGCGGACAAATAGGTAACGTAGACTTAGTTAAACAACTAAACAGTGCGGCGGTATACCGACTTATAGACCAACAGGGACCTATCAGTCGTATACAAGTGGCTGATGTAAGCCAACTCGCACCGGCAAGTGTTACAAAAATTACCCGCCAACTTTTAGAGCGCGGCCTAATTAAAGAGGTTGCGCAGCAAGCGTCTACTGGCGGTAGACGCGCTATCTCCCTAACCACAGAAGTAGAGCCTTTTCATTCTGTTGCTGTGCGTTTGGGTCGAGACTACATTCAAATAAGCCTGCATGACCTTGGTGGTCGTGAATTGGCTTTCCAACAGCAAGACCTGAATTATTCAGACCAATCAGACCTTACCCAAGGCTTGGTCAATAACCTCAAAGCTTTCATTGCTGAGCATCAACCAAAGATCGATCAACTGATTGCTATTGGTGTCACGCTTCCAGGCTTGGTTAACCCAACGACCGGTGTTGTTGAGTACATGCCGAATACCGACATCGATAACCTCGCATTAAGCGACATTATTCGCGATACATTCCATGTTGCTTGTTTTGTTGGTAACGATGTTCGTGGAATGGCGCTTGCTGAGCACTACTTCGGTGCAAGTAAAGATAGCCAAGATTCTATTTTGGTCAGTGTTCACCGTGGTACAGGTGCAGGTATTATCGTTAATGGTCAGGTTTTCCTAGGTCATAACCGTAATGTGGGTGAAATTGGTCATATCCAAATTGATCCGCTAGGCGAGCAATGCCAATGTGGTAACTTCGGCTGTCTTGAAACAGTAGCGGCAAACCCAGCTATCGTTGAACGCGTGCAGAAGCTGATTAAACAAGGCTATGAGTCTTCTTTAACAGAGCTTGAGCATATTACGATTCAAGACGTTTGTGACCACGCGATTAATGGTGATGAGCTAGCCAAGCAAAGCTTAGTTCGAGTAGGAAACCAGTTAGGTAAGGCTATCGCGATGACGATTAACTTATTTAACCCTCAAAAAGTTATCATTGCTGGTGATATTACCAAGGCACAAGAGATTGTTTTTCCTGCAATTAAGCGCAATGTAGAGAATCAGTCGTTAACGACTTTCCATAGCGGCCTGCCTATTGTAGCATCACAGATCGATAAACATCCTACGATGGGAGCTTTTGCTATGATTAAGCGCGCCATGCTTAACGGCGTGTTACTGCAGAAGCTTCTCGAAGACTAGAGAAAACAATTCTGATTTTCCGCGGGCCGTGTTTGTATAAACAC
>NZ_JBFRLG010000031.1:106433-211542 GCF_041469785.1 Vibrio sp. 10N.286.48.F5
GTATAAACACGGCCCGTTTTTTTAAGCTAGGGAACTACAACAACAAGTTATGGAACTTATATTAATATCCACTGCGTTTATCGCAGGATTTATTGCTTTAAAGTGTCACCTTCCCCCATTAGTTGGTTTTTTGGTTGCAGGCTTTGGGCTTTTTGCCTTTGGCTTTGAAACCAATGACACCATCATTACTTTAGCTGACCTTGGTGTCACGCTGCTTCTATTTACTATCGGCTTAAAGCTCGATATCAAAACCCTACTCTCTAAAGAGATCTGGGCTGGCGCGACAATCCACAACCTTTTGTCCACTCTGTTTTTCGCCGTCGCCCTGTTTGGCTTTAAGTTCTTAGGTATTTCATCGCTAGCTGCCATGTCGGTAGAACAGATCGTTCTGCTCGGTTTTGCTCTTTCATTCTCTAGTACTGTATTTGCGGTTAAGACTCTGCAAGAGAAAGGCGAAATGAATGCGACCTACGGAACGTTAGCGATTGGTATCTTGGTCATGCAGGATATCTTCGCCGTAGTATTCTTAACGGCTTCTACGGGCAAAATACCTGAGTGGTATGCAATTGCTCTGTTTGCCCTACCCTTATTACGCCCACTGTTCTACAAAGTGCTCAATTGGGTTGGTCACGGTGAGATGCTGGTTCTTTCCGGCATCTTCTTCGCATTAGTCGTCGGTGCTGGTTTATTCCATTTGGTTGGTGTGAAACCAGATTTGGGGGCTCTTGTTCTAGGTATGTTACTTGCTGGTCACCCAAAAGCCTCAGAATTATCAAAGTCGCTGTTTAACCTTAAAGAACTTTTCCTTGTCTGTTTCTTCTTGAATATTGGTCTGTCAGAGCAACCAACCATTCAAGGCTTTATGCTCGCAATCTTGTTCTTGCTGATGCTGCCAGTGAAAGGTGTTCTCTACTTCTTGGTACTCAACCGCTTCAAGTTCCGTGTTCGAACGTCTCTACTTGCCTCGCTATCACTGTTTAACTATAGCGAGTTTGGCCTCATCGTTGGTGGTCTCGCCTTCAAGATGGGTTGGATGTCGGGTGATATCTTAGTTGCCGTTGCCATTGCAGTTTCACTGTCTTTTCTAATCGCTGCTCCTTTAAACCGAGCTGGTCATAAGCTTTATCAGCAGTCAGGTAAATGGCTAAAAGAGCATGCGTCAGAAAAGCTTCACCGACGTGATAAGCGAATTGACCCTGGTCGTGCCCAAGTGCTTATTCTAGGTATGGGCCGAATTGGTACCGGTGCTTATGACGAATTACGTACTCGCTATGGCAAGGTCAGCCTAGGTGTAGAAGTGCGTGAAGAAGCCGCGCACGAACACAGAAGCCAAGGCAGAAACGTGATTTCTGGCGACGCGACTGACCCAGATTTCTGGGAGCGAATTCTAGATACAGCAAACGTAAAGCTGGTGATTTTGGCAATGCCTCACCACCAAGGTAATCAAACCGCTTTAGAACAATTAAAGTCACGTAACTTTAAAGGCCAAATTGCGGCTATTGCTGAATATCCCGATCAACTCGAAACACTGAAAGAGAATGGCGTTGATGCGGCATTTAACATTTACAGCGAAGCGGGTAGTGGTTTTGCTCGCCACGTTTGCGAACAGTTAAATCCAAATATCAATAAAATCTAGTATTAGACAGTGTTCAACTAAACCTCTCAAAACTGCCTATTTTTCGCACTTTTGAGAGGTTTTTGTTTAAAAAACCAACCGCAATTAAACACCACACACCAAAAGCACATAAAAATTAGATAATTTCTAACAGAACACCCTTTATATTATTTTTTTGCTCACATCCGGTTGCTTTTTTTAGCCAGAATGGCAAATTGAATGCAGTTGATTTGGAAATTATTTAAAAGGAAGTTCTATGTGTTCAGTATTTGGCATTCTCGACATTAAAAGTGATGCCGCAGCACTTCGCCCTATTGCTTTAGAAATGTCTAAGAAGCTTCGTCACCGTGGTCCAGACTGGTCTGGTATCTATGCTGGTGAAAAAGCAATCCTTGCTCATGAACGTCTTGCTATTGTTGGCTTGAACAGTGGTGCTCAACCACTATACAGTCAAGACAAAAAGCACATTCTTGCAGTAAACGGTGAAATTTATAACCACAAAGAACTTCGTGCACGCTATGAAGATAAGTACCAGTTCCAGACTGATTCTGACTGTGAAGTTATCCTAGCGCTATACCAAGAGATGGGTGCAGACCTTCTAGAAGAGCTTAACGGTATTTTCGCATTCGTTTTATACGACGAAGAGAAAGACGAGTACCTAGTGGGCCGCGACCATATTGGTATCATCCCGCTTTACCAAGGTTACGATGAGCACGGCAACTACTACGTGGCTTCAGAGATGAAAGCATTGGTTGAAGTATGTAAGACGATCAGTGAATTCCCTCCAGGTAGCTTCTACTCTTCGAAAGATGCTGAACCTCAACGCTACTACATCCGCGATTGGAACGAGTACGCTGCGGTACAAGGCAACAGCACAAGCAAAGAAGAACTGACTGAAGCGCTAGAAGCAGCCGTTAAACGTCAACTAATGACTGACGTTCCTTACGGTGTACTTCTATCTGGTGGCCTGGATTCATCAATTACTTCAGCAGTTGCAAAACGCTTTGCGGCAATGCGTATCGAAGATGATGAGCAATCTGAAGCTTGGTGGCCACAACTGCACTCGTTCGCTGTTGGTCTTGAAGGCGCACCAGACCTTATCGCTGCTCGTGAAGTTGCGGACAAGATCGGAACTGTGCACCATGAGATGACTTACACTATTCAGGAAGGCCTAGACGCAATCCGTGACGTTATCTACCATATCGAAACTTACGATGTAACGACGATTCGTGCATCAACGCCAATGTACTTGCTGGCTCGTAAGATCAAAGCGATGGGCATCAAGATGGTACTTTCAGGTGAAGGTGCTGATGAAATCTTTGGTGGTTACCTGTACTTCCATAAAGCGCCAAACGCGAAAGAGTTCCACGAAGAGACAGTACGTAAACTGCTTGCTCTAAGCATGTTCGACTGTGCTCGTGCAAACAAATCGCTAGCGGCATGGGGTGTTGAAGGCCGTGTACCATTCTTGGATAAAGAGTTCATCGATGTCGCAATGCGTCTGAACCCTGAAGATAAGATGTGCGGTAACGGTAAGATGGAGAAACACATCCTGCGTGAGTGTTTTGAAGACTACCTACCAGATTCAATCGCATGGCGTCAAAAAGAGCAGTTCTCTGATGGTGTTGGCTACGATTGGATTGATACATTGAAAGCAACGGCTGAAGCAAAAGTAACGGATCAACAAATGGAAGCTGCTAAGTTCCGTTTCCCTTACAACACGCCAACAACCAAAGAAGGTTATGCTTACCGTGAAATCTTTGAGGAGCTATTCCCTCTAGAATCTGCGGCAGAGTGTGTACCTGGTGGTCCTTCAGTTGCTTGTTCATCAGCGAAAGCGATTGAGTGGGATGAGTCATTCAAAAACTGTGTCGACCCATCAGGCCGTGCAGTACAAGCCGTTCACAACGATGCTTACAACGCTTAGAGCGTTTTGAACAAATCCTAAAGACTAAAAAAGGCGCATTATGCGCCTTTTGTTTTAAGCCTATTTTTATTACTGCAGTTATGCGCGAGCTTGTAGTGCTTCGTTCTCAATACTGATTGGAACGACTTGGCTGATCATTTTCACCAGCATAATCGATCGAGCCTCACCGTCTTTCTGATCGAAAATAGCTTCAACCCCAGCAAATTGGCCACTCTGAATCTTAACTACCTGTCCAGATTCAAACTCAACACAACAATCTTCCACTTCGTTACTGCAGCACTTCTCAAACTCTTTAAGTTCAAACACCAAGTCTCCTTGGACCTCGTGCGGCAGTGAACCGAACTTAATAAAGTCCACAACGCCACGTGTTGAACGAACGGTCGTGAAGCTAGGACCTTGCTCATAATCGAAGCGAACAAAGATGTAAGACGGAAACAGCGGTTCTTTGACCTGCTTTTCTTTCCCTCTCACCACCTTTTTGACTTCTATTTGAGGGTAAAAGCACTCTACCCCCTGATTCTCTAAGTGCTGCTGAGCGCGTTTTTGATCACCACGCTTACAGTAAAGCAAATACCAACGTTTCATTTAACTAGCCATTTTATATTTTTAGATATTTTACCACATGCCTAAAACGGTTGAATCGCCATTAATAAAATGAATCGTTGCTAACGAAAAATAATGCGTAGCAGACCAATTTATCAACAAAAAGTTATAGGTGTCGGAGTGGTTAAGCATTGTACAGAGATCATTTAGAGATCAAAAGACTCATTGTTGTAAGCATATGTATACCCCCACCTAATGAGCACACCACTCCCTTTAAACTCAAAATGATACACCAGAGCAATGCATCTAAAGATTTTTATTCAACACGACTTTAATAAAGGTTATTAACCAACCAGCTCAAATCTGGAAAATTAGTTTGCAGCACACTTAAAATGGGCAACATTAAAAGTAAAGATGATTAATATCAATACCTTAGCTAAACCAAGTTGTCGTAACCATAAAATACGTCTATTGCAGACTTTTATCCCACTGTGTATACATGAATGACCATAAAATCTTTTAATACCTAAAATTAGTAAAACTTATGCCAAGCAACCACAACATCTTTGGCCACCCTAGAGGCCTATTTCTACTTTTTAGCACAGAGCTATGGGAACGTTTCTCTTACTATGCGATGCGCGCCATCCTTGTCTTATTTTTGACTGACACTACCCTCAACGGTGGACTGGGTTGGTCAACGAAAGACGCACTCGATCTCTACGGTATTTACACCGGTTTAGTCTACATCACACCATTAATTGGTGGCTGGATTGCCGATAACTACCTAGGTCAGCGTAAATCAATTCTGATTGGCGGTGTATTAATGGCACTTGGCCAATTTACACTGGCTCTACCTAACGGCTTCATCGGTTTAGACCAAGTGAACGCTCTGTACCTTGGTTTAGCACTGCTAATCAGTGGTAACGGTATGTTTAAGCCGAACATCTCAACCATGGTTGGCGATCTGTACCAAGAAGGCGATAACCGCCGTGACGGTGCTTTCACCATTTTCTACATGGGCATCAACTTAGGTGCGCTGCTTGGTGGATTAATTTCAGGTGCTGCTGTCGATTCATTCGGTTGGAAAGCAGGTTTCCTAGCCGCTGGTATTGGTATGGTTATTAGCTTGATCATGCAAGTGACAATGGCTCAGTCTTGGTTAGGCAACATCGGTTCTGTACCTGCTGCTGCAAGAGCGAAAGCACTGAACAAATCTAAAGAAAAAGCGCCACTGACCAAAGAAGAGTTCGACAGACTAAAAGTGATTCTTATCATGGGTCTGTTCGTGATTGTATTCTGGGCGGGCTTTGAACAAGCTGGCGGCCTAATGAACATCTACACTCAACAATATACTGACCGTATGATTGGTGGCTTTGAAGTTCCTGCTGCGTGGTTCCAATCTTTGAACCCATTCTTCATCATTACACTTGCTCCAATCATTGCTGCGTTCTGGGTGAAACTGGGTAAGCGTGAACCCAACTCTCCTGTGAAGTTTGCAATGGCATTGTTCTTCTTAGCACTGGGCTTTGTGTGCATGATGGGCGCGGTAATGGAGCAAGGCGGTGACCTAACAGTGAAAACATCAATGCTATGGCTAGTCGGCGCTTTCTTCTTCCATACCCTTGGTGAGCTTTGTCTATCTCCTATTGGCCTGTCGTTGGTCACTAAGTTAGCTCCGCTTCGCCTAGCATCATTGATGATGGGTGCATGGTTTGGCTTCAATGCGGTGGCAAACTACGTGGCAGGCCTGGTTGGTTCTCACGTTGGTGAGCTTGGTGCTATGTCAATCTTCAGTGGTATTGCTATCACAGCAACGGTGAGTGGCATATTACTGCTGCTTTGTGCTGGTAAGCTTGTGTCATGGATGCACGGCGTAGAAACCAACATGACGCTTGAAGCAGAGCCTAAAGCTAAGCAAGCAACAGAGACATCTGCGGCTTAACTCTCAAGCTGTTTCAAAACGAAATATCCTGATCAAAAAGGGCTGCTCAATGAGCAGCCCTTTTGTTATTTGTATTATGCGCCTTAATGCTAACGATAAGTCATAATCAAGGCTCAGCATCTGTTAGCGATACAGCGCCACTAACTCTGCCATCATATCGATGTGCGAATCTCTGTCGTTCAGACACATAATGTAGCTAAAGTCCGAACCACCAGCGTCAATGAAAGTCTCTTTACACTGGTCTGAAATCTCTTCCAACGTTTCCAAACAGTCAACCGAAAAGGCAGGTGCCATAATGTCGATCTTCTTGATGCCTTTACTCGGCAGTGATTCAAGTGTCTCGTCAGTGTATGGCTTCAACCACTCTTCTCGACCAAATCGCGATTGGTATGTCATTGTGATATCGTCCGCTGACAAACCTAACTCTGCCGCAAGCAGCTTTGTTGTCGCTTCACAATGCTGAGGGTAGATATCGCCTTCATCAGCCAGTCGCTTCGGAATACCGTGGAAAGAACACACTAAATGATCGGCTCTGCCATTTTTATCCCAATGACTGCGGACGCTTTCAGCCAATGCTTTGGCATAGCTTGGGTGCGCGTAGTAGTTGCGAATAAAGCGATAGCTCGGGATAACTGGCATCTGCTTAAAGGCTTTGGTTAAACCATCAGAAACCGCCGCTGTGGTTGTACCAGAGTACTGCGGATATAAAGGCAGTACGATGATGTCCTCAACGCCCTGCTCCATCAGTTGCTCAACACCAGTCTTTAGGCTTGGGTTGCCATAGGTCATACCCAGTGCAACAGGCATCTCTAGCTTCTTCTGGAGCTTTTCAGCTTGTCTTTGAGAGTACACAAGCAGTGGTGAGCCTTCATCCATCCAGACAGACTGATACAGCTTAGCAACTTTAGGCGAGCGAATCGGTAAAATCACCCCATGTAATATAGGACACCAAAGCCAACGCGTTAGGTTTACAACTCGCTTGTCGTGTAAGAATTCACTCAAAAATCGACGAACGCCAGCGGGGGTCGCCGAATCTGGAGTTCCTAAGTTCACCAGTAAAACACCCTGCTTTTTATTATTTTCCATAGATACCTGAGACCAATATGTGATTTTCTGGAAAGTAATATACTAATCTGCATAAGTTTAAGATCATTGCGCCTCAATGAAAGTCTGAATAATCACTCTTCATATGAGATACACAACATCCACTCTCAATTGCTAGCCACTGCCATCGGGTCTGAACCGTTCTGAATCATGTGCAATCAAATTATCTAGATTGGTATCGTACTAAAAATTGAAACAAAAAAAGCGACCCTTAAGGTCGCTTCCAATATATCAAATTCTAAAACTGGCTGTTAGCCAATTATGCTAGTGCTTTCTCAAGTTCTGCACTAACTTCAGCAACTTGCTTAGTACCATCAAACTTAAGGTACTGAGTGTTGCCTGCTTCAGCTTCTTTACCGTAGTAAGAGATTAGCGGAGCTGTTTGATCGTGGTATACACCTAGACGTGCACGAACTGTTTCTTCTTTGTCGTCATCACGTACCACTAGGTCTTCACCCGTTACGTCATCTTTACCTTCTTCTTTAGGCGGATTGTACACAGTGTGGTATGTACGACCAGAAGGAAGGTGAGCACGACGACCAGCCATACGCTCAACAATCACATCGTCAGCTACGTCAAATTCAACAACGTAATCAACAGCGATGCCCATTTCTTTTAGGCCATCAGCTTGTGGGATTGTGCGTGGGAAACCGTCTAGTAGGAAACCTTTCTCACAGTCATCTTGAGCGATACGCTCTTTGATAAGACCAAGGATAATTTCATCAGAAACTAGCTGACCAGCGTCGATTACTGATTTTGCTTGCTTACCAAGCTCAGTACCCGCTTTGATAGCAGCACGTAGCATGTCACCAGTTGAAATTTGAGGGATACCAAATTTGTTCATGATGAAGTTAGCTTGAGTACCTTTACCCGCGCCAGGAGCACCTAGAAGAATGATGCGCATGTTTAATCCTCTTATAAAATTATGATTTATACCGAAGCTCACTATCCCTCCATTCTTGCTCATTTTTAGGATGAACAGAAAGCGTTAAGTAACCATTGAGGCTAAGCAAAACTGTGAACAGAAGCAAAACGGTAAGTTTCGGTATAACGTTTAAAAATCATACAACTGGAGATAGTCGCTTCTTAGCCCCAGCTGATTAGGTCGAGCATTCTATCACATTAATATTCAATTTGGCTGAATTTACGACTAAAGAATGCATCGACAACATTTGTTGTGACGATAACGGTGACGTTGACCACGTTAGGTCAATTTTCAACGACGTTCATAAAAAAAAGCCCGCATTTGCGAGCTTTTTATTGTAATTGTTGGCTTAACCTAAAGTCGAAAGACTAACGCTTTGTTAGTAGCTCGTTGATTGCACCCAAGAATTGTGACGGATCTTCCATTGAGCCCTTTTCAGCCAGCATCGCTTGACCAAGTAGCAACTCAACCCAACGACCAAACGCTTGCTCGTCTGCTTCGTCAGCCATCTGTTTAACCAGTGCGTGCTCAGGGTTAATCTCGAAGATGTACTTCACTTCCGGTGCCGCTTGACCCGCAGCTTCAAGAAGCTTCGCCATTTGCGTGCCCATTTCGAAGTCGTCAGTCACAACAACCGCAGGTGTTGTTGCTAGCTTGAAGGTCGTACGAACTTCTTTAACACGACCACCTAGGTAAGATTGAGTGCGCTCTACAACAGATTTGAACTCTTCTTCTGTCTCTTTTTGCTTCTCTTTCTCTTCTTCACCTTCAAACTTGCTTAGGTCTAAGCCTGCTTTAGTGATCGATTGGAACTGTTTACCGTCGAAGTCAGTCAGGTAGTTCATTACGTACTCATCAATACGATCGTACATTAGAACCACTTCAATACCTTTAGCTTTGAACTGCTCCAAGTGTGGGCTGTTCTTAGCGGCAGCGTAGCTATCTGCTGTCAGGTAGTAAATCTTATCTTGGCCTTCTTTCATGCGCTCAACGTAAGATTCTAGGCTGATGGTTTGTTCAGCAGAATCCACTTCCGTTGACGAGAAACGAAGTAGACCAGCGATCTTCTCTTTGTTCGCCATATCTTCAGCCGGGCCTTCTTTCAATACTAGGCCGAACTCTTTCCAAAACTCTAGGTACTTATCATTGTCATTCTTCGCCATGCGCTCAAGCATAGTCAGTACACGCTTGGTACATGCGCCACGAAGAGACTGAGTTACCTTGTTGTCTTGCAGGATTTCACGAGACACGTTCAATGGCAGATCGTTTGAGTCAATCAAGCCACGAACGAAACGCATGTAAGATGGCATGAACTGCTCTGCGTCATCCATGATGAATACACGCTGCACGTAAAGTTTCAAGCCACTCTTGTGGTCACGGTTCATCATGTCCCAAGGTGCTTTCGCTGGGATGTAAAGCAGGCTTGTGTAATCGTTCTTACCTTCAACCTTGTTGTGGCTCCAGGTTAGTGGATCAGCAAAGTCGTGAGATACGTGTTTGTAAAACTCTTGGTACTCTTCTTTCTCGATATCAGACTTGTTACGAGTCCAAAGTGCTTGCGCCTTGTTGATCTGTTCCCAATGTTTCTCTTCGGTGTCTTTACCTTCGTCATCTTTCACTGCTGTGAAGATAGAAACAGGAATGCCGATGTGGTCAGAATATTTACCAATCACTTCACGCAGACGCCACTCATTTAAGAACTCTTTACCGTCTTCACGCATGTGCAGAACGATGTCAGTACCACGAGACTCTTTAGTGATGTCTTCGATTGTGTAATCGCCTTCACCTGCAGAGTGCCACTGAACAGCTTCATTGTTCGGCAGGCCAGCTGCACGTGTGCGAACCGTTACCGCGTCTGCGACGATGAATGCAGAATAGAAACCCACACCAAATTGACCAATCAGTTGAGAGTCTTTGCTTTGGTCTTCAGACAGCTTTGAGAAAAAATCTGCAGTGCCTGACTTAGCAATCGTACCTAAATGCTCAATAACGTTGTCGCGGCTCATACCGATACCGTTATCAGAAATGGTTAACGTGTTTGCTTCCGCGTTGAAAGAAAGTTTTACACCTAGATCTGCATCACCTTGGTAAAGGTCACCGTTCGATAGAGCTTGAAAACGGAGCTTATCAGCCGCGTCAGATGCGTTAGAGATCAGCTCACGTAGAAAGATTTCTTTATTTGAATACAGTGAGTGAATCATTAGATGAAGTAGTTGTTTTACTTCAGATTGAAAGCCACGAGTCTCTTTATTTTGCGTTGCCGTTTCGCTCATTTTTACTCCAAAACATCTATACTTTATGTTGAATAATCATAGGGGCGTAACACTTGATGCCACTCTTCTGTTCATTAACATGAGGATGACAAATGTAAATTCAAGGTCAAAAATCATAAAAACACTGTTTTTTTGATCTGTTTTTATTATCCTTGAGTCTGATAAATATAAAAGAACATAAAAGAAGCCATGATTTGGTGAAGAATTAACGGAACTTCACCTGAGATTTGTCTATTTCGCACCCAAAACAATCAAAAATAGAAGAATTCAATGAGCAATATCGGCACAAAGTTTATTCTCGCACAGCGGTTCGTATTCGACCCAAACAGCAATTCACTTGTTGATCAAATGAGCGACGGTGAAGTCGTTCGTCTTGGTAGCAATGAAAGCCGCATTCTCCTGATGCTGTCAGAAAGACCCAATGAAGTTATCACTCGCAATGAATTGCATGAGTATGTTTGGCGAGACCAAGGCTTTGAGGTGGATGACTCAAGCTTAACGCAAGCCGTATCGACTCTGAGAAAGATGCTCAAAGACTCGACTAAATCTCCTGAATTCGTAAAAACAGTACCAAAGCGCGGTTACCAATTTATTGCAACCGTTGAACGCTCTGCACCACTTTCATCAAATGATCAGCCAGCAGCGGCTGAAATTGCAGAAAATGACGTAGAACCTATCTTAACGTTTGCAACGCCTACAATGACCGAAGAAGCAATGACTGAAGCTGTCGAGCCCGAGTCAATTACAAAGTTTCAAGAAACCAAAGTTGAAGTGGAACCAGCAACAACACCAACTGCTACCCCGGTTAAAGGCACCAATAAGTGGTTAGCGTTTTCGTTATTGCTTGCGGCTTTCATCATGCCAATTCTGGTTTTAACGTTTACTAACCCCGCAGAATCCGAGTTCAGAACATTGACTGAAGTGGATGGTGTAAAGATTCAAACCCCAATCAATCATCCTGATCTCAGTAGTTGGCTCCCTGCGATAGAGAAGTGTGTATTGCGCTACAACACTAATCACACTGGCATGCTGAAACCGACTGAGGTGATTGCAACAGGTGGACAAACCAACAACCTTGCCCTCAACTACATTCACCCGCAAGATTACTCTAGCGAAAATGTAACCCTAAGAATTTACGCAAACCAGTCGGATGTAAACGACATTTGTAACGGTGGTCAGTAACATGAAATTAAAAGTATCGATTATTTTACTGGTTCTATCTGCATTCTTAAGTGGTTGGTTATATTGGGGCAGCGACGCAAAAGTAGAGCGCTTGCTCACTCAGCATGAGTGGCAATCGAAAATGGTGACTCTGATTAGCGACAACAAGCAAGCTGATGCAATCGGCCCGCTGCGTAGAGTTGAACTATCATCGAATGCGAAATACCTACCAAATGGTACGTACCTGAGAATGTCAGTGGTTAGGCTGTACAGCACTCAAACTGCACCTGCGAATGTGATCAACATATCAGAAACAGGTCAGTGGGATATTAACGATAACTACTTACTGGTTTCGCCAACGGAGTTTAAAGATGTGACCTCGGCTCAGCGCCAAGACTTTTCAGAAGAACAGCTAGAGCTGATCACTCAAGTCATTAAGATGGACGCAGAGCAAAGCCGCCGCATAGATATTGTTAACCCGAAGGCACTGCTACTGACTAGCTTAAATCATGGTTCTACCGTATTGTTTTCAAACTAAGATTGGATCGCTATTTACTGTTTATGAATAGCTGAATACCATGAAACGGTAAACCAATAGAAAAAAGGGGCATGAAGCCCCTTTTTTGTTAGCCGTTGGTATCAAATTACGGATGTAGCATTTTAAGGATTAACCATGAAAACGGAACAACCTAATCTGGCGCCAGCGAAAGAGACAGCAACAAAAGCCACAATCGCGATACACTATTGCCGTCAATGCAATTGGATGCTTCGCTCTAGTTGGTTATGCCAAGAGCTACTGCATACCTTCAGCGAAGAAATTGAACAAGTGAGCTTACACCCAGACACAGGAGGCAGGTTCGAAATCTTTTGTAATGGTGTGCAGATTTGGGAAAGAAAAGCAGATGACGGTTTTCCAGAGGCGAAAGTTCTGAAGCAAAGAGTACGAAACATCATTGCTCCAGACAGAGATCTCGGCCACGTGGACTCAAAATAAGCCTTTCACAGCCGATCCAATGATTTAAAGCTGACCACTCACGAGAACATCACCTTCAAGGCTAATGACTTTGAAGGTATTGTTTTCATAGATGCCATAGCTTGCCGCGTGTCCCTCTCGTGGGAATGTCACCGAGCTAGGGTTAAAGATAAAGATGTCATCTTGGTATTCGGCGACAGGAATATGGGTATGACCGTGTGCAATGATATCGCCCGCCTTCAACGCAGGGCGTTTATTGGTGTTGTACAAATGGCCATGCGTTAGGAAGATACGCTGGCCTGATTCTAATAGCACCCACGAGTAATCCATCATCATTGGAAAAGACAACAACATCTGATCCACTTCGCTATCGCAGTTACCACGAACGGCAATGATCTCTTGAGAAAACGCATTCAACTTATCTGCAACCGCCGGCGGGTTGTATCCTTCTGGAATCGGATTTCTTGGTCCATGATTCAGAATGTCACCCAATAGAACTAAATATTGCGCACCAGATGCTTGGTAGAGTTCTAATACCTTTTCTGTTGCTGGCAGCGAACCGTGTAGGTCTGAAGCAAAAAATAATTTCACACGTACTTCTCCATAAAATTTATGAGCCTATTGTACGTATCTAAATGCTACACGTCATCTCTCGCCATACCATTGATCACGATATTATTGTAACTAACCATACCGACTATCTTGTTATCACGAACTACTGGCGCACGACTGATACCAAAGCGTTCAAACAGGCGAGCGCAATACTTTACGTTCATCTCAGCAGACACGCTTAGCGCTGGCTTGGTCATGATCTCATAAACATTGGTTCGCTTTGGAGATCGGTTCTTAGCCAGTACTTTCTTGGCAATGTCATTCATCAATACGATACCGTATTCGTCATCTTCGTGGCGTTTATCGACAATGATTGCCTTCACTTTGTGCTTTTTAGCCATCTCTATCGCTTCTAACACCGTGGTTAGCCCATCGATAATCACATACGTATTGGCCATGACATCGCCTACTCGGATCTTTTCACTGGTACTCATAGCTCATCCTCCACAACCTTTGTTAACGTCTCGACTTGATGCGCAACCCCGACTGCGTCTTCGATATCGATCTGCACCGCTATACCTTGTCCTGACTCCTGGTCAAACTCGCCGACTTCGCCAATAGTTTCAAGAATATGCCTAGCTAAGTGTTCCTCAACCACAAACAGCAACACATCTTTTTGCACCTCTAACGTTAAGCCGAAGAAGGTGGTTTTTTGGTTTAAGCCTTGCCCTCTGGCGTTATTAATCACCGTTGCTCCAGTCGCGCCCGCATCACGCGCGGCATCGAGCACAGTGTCGGTCTTGCTCTCTTCTACAAACGCTAGGATAAGTTTAAAGCGCATCTTTGCTCTCCTTAGAGGTATGTAAACGGTTTAACCATTGTGTTATTTGGGCATAGCCCATCACTGAAATGATGGGAAATAAGCTGGCAAAGGCGATCAATCCAAAGCCATCAATGACAGGATTTCTTCCTGGTACGGTTGAAGCAAGTCCAAGCCCGAGCGCCGTCACTAAAGGGACTGTCACCGTTGATGTAGTGACGCCACCCGAATCGTAGGCTAATGGGATAATGAGTTTTGGGGCGTAAAAGGTTTGAATGACCACGACGACATAACCAAAAATGATGTAGTAATGGATCGGGTCACCCGCAACGATACGGTAGCTGCCCAGAGAGATACCGATAGCAACGCCCAATGCCACGGCGATCCTCAGCCCATTGACGCTGATACTGCCACCGGAAACTTGGTTCGCCTTAATCGCTACAGCTATCAAAGAAGGCTCGGCTATCGTGGTGCTGAAACCAATACAAAACGCAAACAGGTAAACCCAGTAATAATCAAACCAAACCAAAGCAAGACCAGAACTGATCTTAAACTCAGTCAAAAAGCTTGGCTCGGTGAGTTGCATTGCCATCGTCTCCCCTAGAGGGAATAACGCGAGCTCCAATCCCATCAAAAAGAGTGATAAGCCAAGAATGACGTAGAAGAAACCGATCAGCACTTTGGCTAGGTTATTGACTGGCTTTCGTAATACCGCCAACTGAAAACCGAAGATGATGATCGCAATCGGGATCACATCCATCACAGTGCCGAGAAAGGTGTCGATAAATTGTTGAACACTGATCATGTCACCACCATCCCGTACACCATGACAAACATCATCGGCAGCAACGAAGCAAACGCGATCAACCCAAAACCATCTATCATCGGATTACGCCCTTTAATTGCCGAGGCTAAACCCACCCCTAACGCAGTTACTAATGGGACGGTGATCGTCGATGTCGTTACTCCACCAGAGTCATACGCAATTCCAATGATGTTTTCCGGAGCAAATGCAGTGAGCACGACCACTCCAATATATCCACCGATGATCATGTACTGGATTGGCCAACCTTTTAAGATTCTCAGCACACCGAGTAAAATAGCGATACCGACTGACAGTGCCACAGTAAAGCGCAGGCCATTGGCATACTGCTCCATTTCATCTAACGTATTGGGGATTACACCTCCCTCAGCTGCCACTTCTGCGGCTTCGGCAGCGACTGCGGTTAACGCTGGCTCGGCTATGGTGGTACCAAAACCCAAACAAAAAGCGAAGATCAATAACCAGAACACACTCCCCTTTCTGGCAAATGCTTGAGCCATCGATTCGCCAATTGGAAACAACCCCATTTCAAGGCCAAAGATAAAGAAAGTGAGTCCAAAAACGACGAGCACTAAGCCAGTCAGAATAGATAAAAGATGAGGAAGTGGCTCTTGTAAGACAGCAAGCTGGAAGAAAGCGATTACCGCCACGATTGGCAATAGATCCCTCAGGCTACCTAACATGGATCGAAACAAAGCAAGCACCGCCGTCATCGCAATTCCTTGTCGCTGATTATGAATTAATAATAATCATGGCAAATCCTTATCATTGCTTATGTGACAAATATTACGCAGTTGGTAACATATCCGAGTAAAGTGCATAAGTGTGATGACGGTACACATCCTGACTTGATGAATTTAATTTCACTCCTTTGTAAATTGAAAAAGGCGTAATTTGGGCATCACACGATTGAAACCTTATGATCGTTATAGTGATTTTTTCGTATTGATTGGCGACTAAAAACAAGCCATGTCTATAATTATGTTTAATAGGGAGATTGGTATGAAGATATTGTTAACGGGTGGTACTGGATTTATTGGCTCTGAATTGGTCAAGAGTTGGAACACTGACGACGTGACATTGCTGACGCGGAGTCCTGAAAATGCGAAGCAAAACCTAAATCACCTCAACCAGAACAACCTTCATTACATTCAATCCCTTGATGAGCTCAGTGATCTCAATGACTTTGATGTGGTGGTCAACCTCGCGGGTGAACCGATTGCCGATAAGCGTTGGAGTACAGAGCAAAAAGAGAGGATCTGTAACAGTCGCTGGCACATCACTGAAAAGCTGGTCGAATTAATTCATGCCAGTAACAACCCGCCACACGCTTTTATTAGCGGTTCAGCCGTCGGCTACTATGGCGATCAACAGCAGCACCCATTTGACGAGTCACTGCAAGTAGAAGATGAAAGCTTTCCTCATAAAGTCTGTGCCCACTGGGAAGAGATAGCCAAGAGAGCACAATCAGAAAGCACACGCGTGATACTACTGCGAACAGGGGTTGTACTTGGCGAGAATGGCGGCGCACTCAAGAAGATGCTATTGCCTTATAAACTCGGCGTCGGTGGTCCAATAGGTTCAGGTGAGCAGTACATGCCATGGATTCACATTCTCGATATGGTGAGAGCCATCAATCACTTGTTGTCACTCCCCCACGCTCAAGGGGAATTCAATATGTGTGCCCCTCACCCTGTGACCAACAAACTGTTCAGCAGCACGTTAGCGAAACAATTAGGCCGACCGCATTTCTTATTCACGCCGAAATGGGCAATGTCGATTCTCATGGGGGAATCATCTTGTTTGCTATTTGACAGCATTCGCTCCAAGCCGAAGAAACTCACTGAGATGGGATTCATCTTTAGTTACTCAAGAATCGAGCCAGCACTAAAAAACTTGTTACAACATCAAGACTAATTCTTTACCCTAGAGCGATAGAGACTCTAATAAAGGATTAAGTGTGAACAAGTCGATTCTGATTACCGGTTGCTCAACAGGTATTGGCTATACATGTGCTCATGCACTTCAAAAGCGTGGTTTTCATGTCATTGCATCTTGTCGTGATCCACAAGATGTTCAACGCCTTCAAGATGAAGGCCTCACCTGTATTCAATTAGATCTTTCCAACCAAGAAAGTATTGAGCATGGCGCCAAGCTTGCTATTGATCTCGCACCTAATGGATTGTATGGATTATTCAATAACGGTGCTTACGGTCAAGCAGGGGCACTAGAAGACTTACCGACCCAAGGACTCAGAGAACAATTCGAAACCAACTTCTTTGGTTGGCATCATCTCGTCTGTCAGATCCTTCCGCACATGCGCGAGCGTGGCGAAGGTCGAATCGTACAAAACAGTTCCGTATTAGGTTTTGCAGCCATGAAGTATCGTGGTGCTTATAATGCTTCTAAATTCGCGATTGAGGGTTGGACAGATACCTTACGATTAGAACTGCATGGCAGCGGTATACAGATCTCATTACTGCAACCAGGGCCAATTGAGACTCAATTTAGAACCAATGCCTTGAAAGCGTTCAATAAATGGATCAACATTTCTGGCAGCGCCCACCAAGACGCTTACCAACAACAAAAAGATCGACTCGAAAAAGAATCATCGAATAACGCTTTTGTCCTGCCTCCAGAAAGTTGTATTGAGCCGGTATTCCATGCTCTCACCGCCGACAAACCCAAGCTAAGATACCGAGTTACGACCCCGACTAAAGTGTTCGCGGTATTGAAAAGGATTCTACCGAGTCGCTTGCTAGACCCTATTTTGAGAAAAGCTGCATAAATTACTAACTTTGAATGCAGAGTCGCAAACTTTAATGTAACGATGTAATTTTTCCGTAACAATAAGATGTCATGATTATCCTATCCCATCAGTTATTCCCAATTGATGGTTCTACTCTGGAAATCTCATGACTTTAAACCGCCTTAATTGGGTAGGTGTGGGTCTGGCAATTACGCTGTTTATACTGTTTTGAGTATCTCACGCAACGCCTCACTGACTACCTCGATGATAACGCTATGCCTTCCATGTTGAGATAACAACTCTATCAACATCGAAGCATAGCGTTTTTCTATTTTTGGTTCTTTTTATCCGAGATAACCGAGTTAGATCTTGAAGTTACCGACTAACCCCCCCATATTTGCAACGTATCCACAAAACAAACCTCAAGGAACGTAAATGCAATCTCCGCATATTGTTGAACTTAATGAGCAGAACTTTCGTCAAGTATTAGAAGGTTCGATGCAGACCCCTGTACTCATCCATTTTGGGGCACCAATGAGCCAAGAGAGCGCCCAAGTCATTCCTGAACTGCAAACTTTAACTCAGCAATACAACGGTGCCTTCACCTTAGCCCTGCTCAATTGCGAACAAGAGCAAGCTATTGCTAGCCAGTTTGGTGTTCAAGCACTGCCCACTATTGCACTGTTTGTTAATGGTCAGCCAGTCGATGGGCTCGGTGGCCCTCAAAGCATAGAAGCTATTGTCGATATGCTCAGCAAACACCTTCCTAGCCAAGATGAACTTGCTTTGCGTCAGGCTCTTGAGCAAATGCAAGCTGGCGAGCACACACAGGCACTAGCAGCAATGCAGCAACTTCCAGCAGAGCTGACGAATAAAGGTGAAGTAAAACTGGCGATCGCAGAGTGTTTGTTAGAAACGCAACAATTTGACCTTGCTGAAACTCAGCTAGCAACTATCCCTCTTGAGTACCAAGACAACTACTACAAAGGCTTAGTTGCAAAGCTTAAACTTCATAAACAAGCAGCAGACAGCCCTGAAATACAAGCATTAGAAGCAGCTCTTCAGCAAAATCCGAGCGACGCTAAAACAGCATCTGAATTAGCATTGCAATATCACCAAGTGAACCGCAGTGAAGAAGCTATGGATCTATTATGGTCTTTCCTAGCCAAAGATCTTAATGCTCTCGATGGTGACATGAAGAAAGAGTTCATGGACATCTTGAGTGCGCTTGGACAAGGTAACCCAGTTGCCAGTAAGTACCGTCGACAACTGTACTCTCTGCTTTACTAGTTAAACCTAAAAAGCCGTAGATTAAACATCGAAAATTGACAATTCAATCAATTAGTTTATCGCATAATAGAATGTAAAATGGGCCATAAAATCAATATTTTATGGCCCATTTCTCGTTTATAAATTTGCTCAGAATTTAAATATGAGCCAGTATCAATACTGAACTATCAAAAACTCAAACTTGCAAAGGATTTTGTATGCCTATTGATACCTTGATTACTATCGGCGTCTTTACTGCCGTCGCACTGTTATTTATCTTCGCTGGCGTAAAAACCGTTCCACAAGGCAACAACTGGACCGTTGAACGCTTCGGGCGATACACACACACCCTTAAACCGGGTCTTAACTTAATCATTCCATTTATTGATAAAGTTGGACAGCGCATCAGCATGATGGAGCGTGTTCTCGACATCCCAGCACAAGAAGTCATCTCCAAAGATAATGCTAATGTCATGATTGATGCTGTCTGCTTCGTACAAGTTATCGATGCACCGAAAGCGGCTTATGAAGTCAATGACCTTGAGCATGCGATCCGTAATTTAACCCTCACCAATATCCGTACTGTACTTGGCTCTATGGAGCTGGATGAAATGCTTAGCCAGCGTGACATGATCAATACCAAGCTGCTAAATATCGTGGATGAAGCAACCAACCCATGGGGCGTAAAAGTTACTCGCATCGAGATCAAAGATGTACAGCCACCAGCCGATCTGACCGCTGCGATGAATGCCCAGATGAAAGCCGAGCGTAATAAACGTGCTGATATCTTAGAAGCAGAAGGTGTACGACAAGCTGAGATCTTGAAAGCAGAAGGCCACAAGCAATCAGAGATCCTGAAAGCAGAAGGTGAGAAGCAAGCGGCAATATTGCAAGCAGAAGCCCGTGAGCGTGCCGCAGAAGCAGAAGCTAAAGCGACAGAAATGGTATCAACGGCAATTGCTCAAGGTGACATGCAAGCGGTCAATTACTTCATTGCACAAGGCTACACCGACGCACTGAAATCAATTGGTCAAGCAGAAAACGGCAAGATCATCATGCTACCACTCGAAGCAACTGGCCTTATGGGTTCTGTAGCGGGTATCGCGGAGATGTTTGCACATAAGAATGACAAAGGTAGTAAGGACTAACTTATGGTCGAATTACTAGAACAAGTAAACCACTGGCATTGGTTAGCGTTTGGTCTAGCATTGTTAGCGCTTGAGCTAATTGGAACCGCTGGTTACTTTTTATGGATAGGCATATCTGCCATGCTGGTCGGTGCCCTATTAGGAGCATTACCAATTGGTTGGCAGATGCAATGGCTGTCCTTTGCTAGCTTCTCTCTTATTACCACTTGGTTGTGGTGGAGAAGACAACTCTCGAATGACAAGCAATCGGATGCAGGGCGAGAGTTAAACCAAAGAGAAAAGCAATTGGTAGGTCAAACCGTTATTTTAAGTGAAGACGTAAAGAAAGGTAGCTGTCGAATTAAGTTCGGTGACTCTTCTTGGTCAGCAAAGGCCAGTCAAGATATTCCATCTGGAACCGAAATTAAGATTGTCGCTTTAGACGGAATCGTTCTAATAATAGAACCTTTATAAACAAGAGCTATATGAAGCCTGCATTTTCAATAAATGCAGGCTTTTTCTATTTTTGAACCTTAATAATATTCGAATTATCATTGCGATAGATTGAATTGAAAAAAAAATAAGTTCTTATTTCGTAAAGCTAAAAAGTTTGATTGAGCTAAAAAGGTATAAGAAAGCCAGATTTCTTACCCAATATATATATGAATAGTTAACCTTACTCTCGCTTATTTATAATTATTAAAAATGTTAAGTCCGTCCAATTTTTGAAATTTTCTTTTCCTTGTCCATACTTTCAATTATCTCAATTAGAGATAAACCTAATGGAGTTTGTATGAGACATTTTTTAATAATTCTAACGGCTATTTTCAGCTTGTCATTTGGAAGCGCTCTAGCGAGCAGTCAGTCTCCTGGTAACGGAAACATGGGGCCTATCGTTAAGTGTTCAGATGGTAACGCAGTCACTCATGTACCACTGTTGATCTGTAAACATTACGGCGGAAAGGTGCTGTGATAGGTGCTGTGATAGGTGATTAAAGTCAGGCTAGTAATGAAATTGCTGCCTGACGATTATTTAGAACTGGAATAACCTAACTGCGGCCAGATAGATTATTCAAGATAGGACATTCCGTTGAAGTATCTCCAGGGCAGTCATGTACCCAAGATTGTAGCTGCACCTTCATCTTGTTTAACTCCGCAAGCTTCAACTCTATTTCATCTAACTTCTGAGTAGCCTTCTTCTTTACTTCGTAGCTTTGTCTGTTGGGATTCATTGCCAACTCAACCAGTGACTTACACTCATCGAGAGTGAAACCAACCATTTTAGCTCTCAAAACGAACTCTAACTGTTCGATATGAATCTCGCCATATTGCCTGTAACCATTTTCTGATCGGTGCGGTGGGCTCATCATGCCTTTACTTTCGTAAAAACGAATGGATTTCGCTGTTGTACCAACACGCTTCGCTACTTCACCAATATTCACAATCTTACCTGTAAGCCTAAAATGAAAAACCGCAGTACTGCTGTTATACAATACTGCGGTTGAAAAACATAGCTAGAGACTTACGTTAGAAGCCTACTCTTGCTCTAATAGCCAAATCATAGTTTGAGATTTTTCTTCGCTGTTTAGCTTATTGAACCAATATGAAACCATTTCGATTTCTTTTGAGCCTTCTAGTGATGTTGGGGTAGCGTTTTTACGATTCTTGAATGCCCAATCAGTCACAGCAGCTTGCTCTTCTTTTGTCGCTTGACCATACCAGTAATTAACCATCTCTTGAGCTTGAGACGCTTTTGGTTCTTCAGCAACTACAGCCGCAACAGGTACCGCAACCGGAGCAACAGCGATAGCCGTATGATTACTTGCACCGTTATAAATTGTGTCGATATACGCTTTCGGCACAATGAAAGTTGTACTCATCACTGAGTTTTGTCCATCAAGTGTAAATTCTAAATTCTTTTTTCTTGCTTGCTGGATGTCAGCTTCGCTCAATGGAAATTTAATATACTGAGTCTTTGTGCAGTGTTCGCTGCAGCTCTCTCTTGGAAGTTGTCTCTCTTCAAGGTCTATCGTCTTACCAAAAAAGCTAACGGTTTCGTATTCTTTATAGCTCTGGAAATAGCTTACATCCATGGTAATGGAAGATTCTGGAGCCGAATTCTGCGTTATTTCTTTGTTGTATGTAAAGTAGAGTGACGATTTCAGGATGTCTGCCCCGACATTCGCTTTACTTTCCGCTACATAAGATTGCCCAGTCACTTGAATGTAGCCACCTTTTGGCTGTACATCTGCAACTGAGTCTACAAAATTACTTTGTGAATCGAGTGAACTACAAGCTCCCAAAAATAATGATAATACGACTACACTAACTTTATTCATTATGACTAATTCCTTATGTTCACTATGGAAAAACGCTGGCAAACAAAATTTACCAGCGTTTTGATTTTTATCTAACTGTTTAAGCTAAAGATTCTAGCTTAGAAACCGTATTCAAGACCAACGCGAGTTACGATATCTGTATCAGCGTCACCAACAGTACGACCCGCTACACGTAGGTAAGGTACGAAACCGTTATGAACAGCCATTAACTGACCAGAAATAGTGTTGCTGTCTGAGTTAGCTTCTTTCTTACCGTTAAGTTCAGATTCTAAGTTCGCTGCGTAACCCAGTTTAAAGCCGATTGGACCGTTCCAGTATTGACCAATAATTGAGTAAGAATCTTGTGTTTGCTTACGGATGCCGTTATCTAGCTCTTCGCCTTTATATGCTGCAGCGAAACCGAAACCTGCTGGTAGGCTAGCTTCGAAACCAACAATGTATGCGAATGTATCATCATCGTAACCAGCTACTTCAGGAGCCTGTTCTGGGTTACCGTTTTCATCAAAAGACCAATCACCACCAGACGCGGCAACGACACGAGTACCAGATTCAACCGCACCCATTAATGTTACTTTCTCGAAGCTGTACTTAGCACTTGCGCCAACAAAGTTTGCGTCACGAGTTGCTGCACCACCACCGTTGTCGTTATCGTCACGACCAACAGAAGCTGCAAAAGAGAAACCGCCAAATTTAGCTGAATCGTAACGAACTTGGTTAGATTGACGATCGTAGTGACCGTTGATGCCGCCCCAATCGAATACAGAACCTAGACCAGGGTTAGAGAATGGCCAGTCGACGATTTCGTATAGTGGAGTAAGAACACGACCCACACGCAGGTTACCCCAAGAGCCAGAAGCACCAACGAACGTATCACGGAAACCAAGCACACCGCCTGAAACGCCGCCATGACCCCAGTCTGTGCTATCTACGTAGCCAGATTCAATCTGCATTGTGATTAATACGTCATCAAACATCTCTTTATGAGCACGGAAGCCGATACGAGATTCATTCTCTACAGCGTAACCAGTACTAGAGTCGTTGTTGTCAGTTGTGTTGTAGTTAACTAGAGAGATAGCTGCAACACCGTATACGTCAACGTTGAAATCAGAGTTGATACCAACTTCTTTCGCCATTACGCCTGTCGATAAAAGTGCAACGGATGCACCTAGTAGAGTACGTTTGAAAATTTTGTTTTCCATGGAATAAAACTCCTAAAAATGGATATAGCTGTTTGAATATTCCCCGCCTAAAGTTGGCCGCCGTAGAGAGAAATACCTTTTCTTGTTTGAGAACCCTAAACTCTGAATTCTCTATTTCCTTTCTGGTTATACACATCATGTGCATCCATGGCATTAAGACTAACTTCGCCCTCAAAAAGATCAATGAGAACTTAATTTTCATCTAAAAAAATATGAGTTGGTGCAAATTTAATAGGTACTTAGTGATCCAGATCGATAAATAGAAAAATCCTCACCAAAACAAAATCAATACCAATAAATTCAACAACTTGAGGTAATTATCACTTTGTAAAAATAGATATGACTCGCATTTTTGATACAACTACAATGGTATTTCATTAATGTTGAGCAGCGTCACTGTCCTGATTTTAGAGTTCGTATAGGAACAAAATTCTCAACAATTAAAAAGCCCTCATTTTTATATCAGAAACAAAAAAGGCACTCCCTTGAAAGGAGTGCCTTTGAGCTTTTTTTATCTGTATTTACTTACGAAATAAGGGCTATTAGATCTTCTTCTGTTCTTATTTCGATACCTAAATCTTGTGCTTTAGTTAATTTAGAACCCGCAGCTTCACCGGCAAACAAGATGTCCGTTTTCTTCGATACGCTACCCGTCACTTTCGCACCTAATGCTTGTAACGCAGCTTTAGCTTCACTTCGACCTAATTGCGACAATGAGCCTGTTAACACAACGACTTTACCTTCTAATGGTAGCTCTTGGTCATCGGCAGCTTCTTCGATGATTGGCCAATTCACACCTAGCTCTATCAGCTGATCGACGACCGCTCTGTTTTTCTCTTGTGAGAAGAAGCTGGTGATATGGCTAGCAACGATGTCACCAATATCTGACACTTCAACTAATTGTTCATGAGTAGCTGCTTGAACTAGTTCCAACGTCTTAAAGTGTTGCGCTAAGTTCATCGCTGTCGCCTCACCGACTTCACGAATACCGAGTGAATAGAGGAAACGCGCTAACGTCGTGTCTTTAGCTTTATTCAACGCACTCACGACGTTCTGTGCCGATTTAGGCCCCATTCGGTCAAGAACAGTAATCACGCCAGCACTTAGCTTAAATAAATCAGCAGGTGTTTCGACCATTTCACGGTCCACAAGCTGCTCAATAACTTTCACGCCCAGTCCATCAACGTCTAGCGCCTTTCTAGAAACAAAGTGTTTAAGTGCTTCTTTACGCTGCGCCTGACAGACTAAACCGCCAGTACAACGCGCTACAGCTTCACCTTCTACACGCTCAACCGCAGAACTACATACTGGGCAAGCATCAGGGAAAACAATGTCTCTAGCCGTTTCAGGGCGACGATCTAGTACAACAGCCACTATTTGTGGAATAACGTCACCTGCACGGCGAATAATAACGCTGTCGCCTACCTTCACGCCTAAACGCGCAATCTCATCGGCATTGTGTAAAGTGGCATTGCTGACCGTCACGCCACCAACGAAGATAGGTTCAAGTTTAGCAACCGGCGTAATAGCGCCAGTACGGCCCACCTGAAATTCAACGTCATTGAGCAGTGTAATCTCTTCTTGAGCTGGGAACTTATAAGCAATTGCCCAACGTGGCGCTCGTGCAACAAAGCCAAGTACTTCTTGAGCCGCGATATCGTCGACTTTGATAACAACGCCATCAATCTCGTAAGCCAGAGCATCACGACGAGTCATAATATCTTGGTAATAGGCTTTCACGTCTTCGAGAGAGCTCAGTTGCTTAGTCTCGGGGCACATAGGTAAGCCCCAACCTTTAAGCTGTAAAAAGCGTTGGTAGTGACTATTTGATAGCTCAGCGCCTTGTACAACACCGACACTGTATGCGTAGAAAGCTAGCGGACGTTTCGCAGTAATACGAGAATCAAGCTGACGCAGGCTACCTGCGGCGGCATTACGTGGGTTAACAAATACTTTCTCGCCTTTCTTCAACGCCATCTCATTCAACTTATCGAAACCCGCTTTTGGCATAAACACTTCGCCACGAACTTCAATACGCTGCGGCCAGCCTTCACCTTGTAACTTAAGTGGGATAGAGCTGATCGTACGCACGTTTTCAGTGATGTTTTCACCCGTCGCACCGTCACCACGTGTCGCAGCCTGAACTAAAGTACTATTCACATAGAGTAGGCTAACGGCAAGGCCATCAAGCTTAGGTTCACAACAGAAAGTCTTGAGGTTAGCGGTTGGCGCTCTATCAGACATTCGCTTATTGAACGCATCCAAATCTTCATCAGAGAAAGCATTGTCCAGAGAAAGCATTGGGATCTCATGAGTCACTTGAGTGAAACCATCGAGAGGCTGACCACCAACACGTTGGCTCGGAGAATCTACCGTCACTAGTTCCGGGTTCTCTTCTTCGATCTTTAGCAATTGCTGCATTAATCGATCGTACTCGACATCAGGGATCTCAGGGCTATCTTCTACGTAATAACGAACGGCGTGATAATGCAGAGTTTCTCTTAACTGCTCTAAGGTAACTTGAATCGATTCTTTCATATCATTCTCTATCGTGATTGAAATATCAAAAAGGGCTCCCTTAGGAGCCCTTTTCTATAAATATAGATTATTTACAAGGCTAAACAATACGGCTAGGTATTCGATGCCGTCATAAAGTCTCTGATTTGCTTGCGGTAGTCAGATAAACGGTTTGGTGTCATTAAGTTGCGTGACTCATCCAACACGTTTCCGCCCATATCGTCGGCAATTTTCTGCGCCGCACTCAGCATCACATTGAAGTTTTGATCAGCTTGACCATAACAAGGCAACGTCATAAAGAACGAAATACCTTTAGTCGTGAAGTCAGCAGGATCATCATGTTCTAGCGTTCCTGGCTGCATCATGTTTGCAACGCTGAAAATAACCTTTGGTGTATCTGTAGATTGTGCAAAGCAGTGGTAGATAGACATCTCACCATAAGTTAAACCGTTGTTCTCCATGCTGCGGAAAAGTTCAGTACCAACGAATGGGATCTCTCCAGCACAGTGAACATTAAGAACGATCACTTCTAAACCAAGTTCTTCATCTGGTTTTGCTTCTTCAACAGTCGCACTTTGCGGAGTCACGACTTCTTTCGCAACAACTGGCTCTCTTTGAGTAAGCGTTTCGTTTGGAACGACTGGCTCATCAACTGGCTCAGAAGGTTCTTCAAACGAACCGTACTGCACTTTAAAGCCGGCATGGTTTTCTTTTTGCTCGTCAGTCAACTCAAAGCTTGGAACTTCAGGCTCAACGTCCTTCTCTTCCTCAATCACTTCAGGTTCACTTTCAACCTTAATTGGGTCTTCTACGCTGAAAGAAGGAAGATCATTTAATTCGATATCATCTTCGTAAGCTTCTTTCGCTTGTGGCGCTGTTAGCGGATCTGAGTCGATCAGCGGATCAGTATCAGAGGGTGAAACAGCAAAATCCGGCTCTTTACGTTCTTTTCGGATTATCTCAAAATCATCTTCTGGGGCGAATGAACGGTTTGGAATAGTTTCTGCTTCATCTAAGCTGTCGTTATCAAGCTTACCGAGCGGCTTATCTCCAAACTTTGCTTTCCCTTCTTTTTTACTCGTCCATAGACCATGGAACAATAATGCGGCGATAGCTAATGCGCCAACAATAATGAGTACAAATCGCAATTCCTGCATTTTTCGCTCTCAGCTTTCTTAGTCAACTAGCTATAAACACGCTGTCACTAAGTTGGGTTAATTTGGCTAATCTCACTACTCTATCAAAAGTAGCCACTGTTTTAGAACAACTTAATACAATTAGTTCCTTACATGGTGTGATTTTCACCACGCTTTTTTTCTTAATTTCGGTCGAGTACACTAGACATGTTTGCTATTTAACCAAATTCACATGTGACCTAATTTAAATATGACTATTGAATCTGTTCCCCGCTCCGGCTTTGGCTATTTTATTTTCGGAATAAAAATCGCTTTATCACCGAGCATTCGTAAGTTTGTACTAATGCCACTTATCGCGAACGTGTTACTCGTTGGTGGTGCCTTGTTTTATATCTTCTCCAACCTAAACACTTGGATTGAAGGTTGGATTGGTGCATTGCCAAGTTTCTTGTCGTGGTTGTCATACATTTTATGGCCATTACTTGTGTTAACCGTCTTGGCCACATTCTCGTATTTCTTTAGCACGCTCGCTAACTTCATTGCCGCACCGTTCAACGGTTTACTCGCGGAAAAAGTTGAAGAGTTGTTGAGCGGTAAAAAAGTTAATGACGATGGTTTACTTGATGTCCTCAAAGATACCCCACGTATATTAGCGAGAGAATGGCGCAAGCTTGTCTACATTCTGCCAAAAGCGATCGGTTTATTCCTACTTTTGTTAATTCCAGCACTAGGGCAAACCGTTGCTCCGTTTTTATGGTTCATTTTCACAGCATGGATGTTAGCGATTCAATACGCCGACTACCCGTTCGATAACCATAAAATCAAATTTGATGACATGAGAAACAATTTGAAACAAAAACAAGGTAAGAGCTACAGCTTTGGCGCGCTTGTTTCTGTGTTCACTACTATTCCAATTTTAAACCTGATTGTGATGCCCGTTGCCGTTTGTGGCGCGACGGCAATGTGGGTTGCTGAGTTTAAAGACCAAGCTCTGCGTTCTCGTCTATAATTCTCGTCTATTACCCCGCCTATACTTCCTAGTTTCGCCTATCTTTTTGAAGTTCTGATTTCAATAAAGATAGGCGTGAATTCTGCTACATATCTATATGATATAACTTTTTAATCCTTTTACCTTTTTTTCAACTTGTTTAATCTAAATTCAAGCTGAATAAACATCGTAAGACACTAGACGGTAAAGTGATTGATATACTACGTTTAGTTCTGTCATTAAATGAAGGAATATCGCATGAGCAAGATCTACGAAGACAACACCCTAACGATTGGTAACACACCTCTAGTCCGCCTTAACAAAGTAAGCAAAGGTAACGTCCTAGCTAAGATCGAAGCTCGTAACCCAAGCTTCAGTGTTAAATGTCGTATCGGTTCAAACATGATCTGGGAAGCAGAAAAAGCAGGTACGCTTAAGCCAGGTATCGAGCTTGTTGAACCTACCAGTGGTAACACAGGTGTTGCACTTGCATTCGTAGCAGCAGCACGCGGTTACAAACTAACGCTAACTATGCCTGAATCAATGAGCCTAGAACGTCGTAAGCTGCTTAAAGCGCTTGGCGCAAACCTTGTGCTAACTGAAGCACCAAAAGGCATGAACGGCGCGATTGCTAAAGCAGAAGAGATTGTTGCTTCAGACCCAGACAAATACCTACTACTTCAACAGTTCAACAACCCTGCTAACCCACAGATTCACGAGCAGACGACTGGTCCTGAAATTTGGGAAGCAACAGACGGCGAAATCGATGTGTTTGTCGCGGGTGTTGGTACGGGCGGTACTATCACAGGTACAAGTCGTTACATTAAAGGTGAAAAAGGCAAAGCGATCACTTCAGTAGCGGTTGAACCAGCAGAGTCTCCAGTGATTGCACAGGCACTTGCAGGTGAAGAAATCAAACCAGCTCCACACAAAATTCAAGGTATCGGTGCAGGTTTCATCCCTGGAAACCTAGATTTAGAGATTATTGACCGTGTTGAATCGGTAACTTCTGAAGAAGCGATCGAGATGGCTCAACGCCTAATGAAAGAAGAAGGTATTCTTGCTGGTATCTCATCTGGCGCGGCAGTAGTAGCAGCGAACAGAATCGCCGAACTACCTGAATTTGCAGGAAAAACTATCGTTACTGTACTACCAAGCTCTGGTGAGCGTTACCTAAGCACAGCCCTATTTGCTGGCATCTTTACGGAAAAAGAGAACCAACAATAATATGTGGTCAAATCAATTTTTCGTCCAAAAAAGCCCCGTTTAGGGGCTTTTTTGTTGATCCCTGCCCCACCTTTGGTAATATCGGGTCTGTTTTATTTTTCGCTTCAAAATAAAAGAAGCAATAAACAAATTCTGAAAGTCATGAGTACTCAGCAAAAGACGACCATGGCTGGATAAAAATTTATAACCAGTCTAAGTTCTAACACGAACATGGCGTACTAGCCTCTAGCGCATTTGGGCTAAAGCAGTTAAGCTAATCTGGTTACAAACTTACAAAAAATAAATTAATTGGGGTATATAAAATGTACGAGAAGCAAGTAGAAATCACAGCAGAAAACGGTCTTCACACTCGTCCAGCTGCACAGTTCGTTAAAGAAGCAAAATCTTTCGACGCTGACATCACAGTGACTTCTAACGGCAAAAGCGCTAGCGCGAAAAGCCTGTTCAAACTACAAACTTTAGGCCTAGTAAAAGGTACTAACGTTACTATTTCAGCTGAAGGTCCTCAAGCTCAGCAAGCAGTAGACCACCTAGTTGCTCTTATGGATCAACTACACTAATACGGTCTCCTTCTTTCAAAGCCATTTTGCATAGCAAAGTGGCTTTGTTCGAAATAGATAGGAATAAGCGCGACATTAGTCGACGACTTAAAGTCACACACTCTCCCGTTTACAGTTGAACAACTAAGGTAAGGCTATGATTTCAGGCATCCTAGCATCTCCTGGTATTGCTTTCGGTAAAGCACTACTACTTCAAGAAGATGAAATTGTCCTAAACACTCAATCTATCTCTGACGACCAAGTTGAAGCAGAAGTACAGCGTTTCTTTGACGCTCGTAACAAATCTTCTCAACAACTTGAAGTTGTTAAGCAAAAAGCACTTGAAACTTTTGGCGAAGAAAAAGAAGCAATCTTTGAAGGCCACATCATGCTGCTTGAAGATGAAGAGCTAGAAGAAGAGATTTTAGCACTCATCAAGAAAGACAAGATGCACGCAGACAACGCGATCCACACTGTGATCGAAGAGCAAGCTGTTGCACTAGAGTCTCTTGATGATGAGTACCTAAAAGAACGTGCAACTGATATCCGTGATATCGGTACTCGTTTCGTTAAAAATGCTCTAGGCATCAACATTGTATCTCTAGCAGATATCAATGAAGAAGTTATCCTAGTAGCTTACGACCTAACGCCATCTGAAACTGCACAAATCAACCTAGACTACGTTCTTGGTTTCGCTTGTGACATCGGCGGTCGTACATCTCATACTTCAATCATGGCACGTTCTCTTGAGCTTCCAGCTATCGTTGGTACTAACGATATCACTAAGCAAGTTAAGAACGGCGACATGCTTGTGCTAGACGCGATGAACAACAAGATCATCATCAACCCTTCTGAAGCTGAACTAGCAGAAGCTAAGAAAATCAAAGCAGATTTCGAAGCAGAAGCGGCTGAACTAGCAAAACTAAAAGATTTACACGCTGAAACTCTAGACGGTCACCGTGTAGAAGTTTGTGGCAACATCGGTACAGTAAAAGACTGTGACGGTATCCTGCGTAACGGCGGTGAAGGCGTTGGTCTGTACCGTACTGAATTCCTATTTATGGACCGTGACGCGCTTCCTACTGAAGAAGAGCAATACGTTGCTTACAAAGAAGTAGCAGAAGCAATGGAAGGCGAGTCAGTGATTATCCGTACTATGGATATCGGTGGCGACAAAGACCTACCATACATGGACCTTCCACAAGAGATGAACCCGTTCCTAGGCTGGCGTGCAGTACGTATCAGCTTGGATCGTCGTGAAATCCTACGTGACCAACTACGTGGCATCTTACGTGCATCTGCACACGGTAAACTACGTATCATGTTCCCAATGATCATTTCTGTTGAAGAGATCCGTGAACTGAAAAAAGCAATCGAAGAGTACAAAGTTGAACTTCGCGCTGAAGGCCTAGCTTTCGATGAAGAAATCGAAATCGGCGTAATGGTTGAGACTCCAGCAGCTGCTGCAATCGCACACCACCTAGCGAAAGAAGTATCTTTCTTCTCTATCGGTACTAACGACCTAACGCAATACACTCTTGCGGTAGACCGTGGTAACGAAATGATTTCTCACCTATACAACCCACTATCTCCTGCTGTTCTTACAGTAATCAAGCAAGTGATCGACGCATCACACGCTGAAGGTAAGTGGACTGGTATGTGTGGTGAGCTTGCTGGTGATGAGCGTGCAACGCTACTTCTTCTTGGTATGGGTCTAGATGAGTTCTCTATGAGCGGTATCTCTATCCCTAAAGTTAAGAAAGTAATCCGTAACTCTAACTTCGCTGAAGTTAAAGCTATGGCTGACGAAGCACTATCTCTACCAACAGCTGCTGAAATTGAAGCTTGCGTAGAAAAGTTCATCGCTGAGAAAACTCAGTAATCGCCAATCGCTTAATAACGTTAGACGGCTAAAAATAGTCGTCTAATTTGTTAGATTGGTATAGTATATTCTACAGAATAAAACTAAACGTTAGGAGCATGACACAATGGGTCTGTTTGACAAACTGAAAAAGCTTGTATCTGATGACAGCGCTGATGCTGGTGCAATCGAAATCATCGCACCTCTTTCTGGTGAAATCGTAAACATCGAAGATGTGCCAGATGTAGTTTTCGCTGAAAAAATCGTTGGTGACGGCATCGCGATCAAACCAGCTGGCGACAAAATGGTAGCTCCAGTTAACGGTACTATCGGTAAGATCTTCGAAACTAACCACGCATTCTCTATCGAGTCTGACGACGGTGTTGAGCTTTTCGTTCACTTCGGTATCGATACTGTTGAACTTAAAGGCGAAGGCTTCACTCGTGTAGCTGAAGAAGGTCAATCTGTTAAAGCTGGTGACACTATCATCACTTTCGACCTAGCGCTTCTAGAAGAGAAAGCAAAATCTACGCTTACTCCAGTTGTTATCTCTAACATGGACGAAATCAAAGAGCTGAACAAACTTTCTGGTTCTGTAACTGTTGGCGAAACTCCAGTTCTTAAAGTAACTAAGTAATCTCGATTACTTAACTGCTTTAATTAAAACGCTACCTAAGGGTGGCGTTTTTTGTGCCTGCTATATAGTTCTAATGCCAGATTACCAGCCGCTTTGGCCTTATACCTAACAACTACAAATCCCCTTCTTCTTTGGGCCTCTCACGAACAGAGATCCCTGACATCTCGCTCGGTTCGATTCTGGGATGACGATTAAACACTATGGTTTAAGCCTGAGTGATTGTTACTCAAACCGACCTCTTCTATACAGTTAGCTATAGAGTCACCAATACCCAACTCCCGTCATTCCCTACAGTGAGGCACGAACGTGATAGGGAATCTCGCTTTCCAATCAACTACCAACACCACAACTCCCCTCTCTTCTCCAAATTTCAGGCAATAAAAAACCCAGCCGAAGCTGGGTCTGTTTAGCGCTCATCTCTCACCACGAGCTAATTTGTGGAAGCCTAACGTCAACACTATCGGTCAACGTGGCTTTTCAATCGATTAACCTAGTAGGCTAAGTGCCGAGTTCGGTGCTTGCTTCGCTTGAGCAAGAATCGAGCTTGAAGCTTGAGAAAGGATCTGAGACTTAGTCATCTGAGTCGTTTCTTTCGCGAAGTCGGTATCTTTAATACGGCTCTTAGATGCGTTAACGTTCTCGTTAATGTTGTCTAAGTTGCTGATAGCGTGGTCGAAACGGTTTTGGAAAGCACCTAGCTCAGCACGGTGACTGTCTACATACTTAAGGGCCGCATCGATTACTGCTACAGACTCTTGTGCGCCGCCAACAGATGTTACGTCGATAGTATCAACCGTTACGTCTTTAGCTGCTTGAATACCTAGCTCGCCCGCAAGACCGCCAGAGAAAGACACATCGCCGCTCACTTTGTTGTTGCCTGTGAACATTTGTAGCTTGCCGTCTTCAGTAACAGACGCTTTAACAGAATCTTGTTGACCGTTGATGTAAGTCGCTAGCTCTTCGATGTCATCACCCGCTTTTGCGCTGATGTCGATTTCTTGTGCTTGGCCGAAGTTGTCAGTGAACGACAGTTTTAGGTCGTTAGAGCCCGCTTGAACGTTCCAGTCTTTGTCTTTCGCGTTCTCAGTTTGGTAGCTCTTACCACCCATCTGAGCGTTATCAGAGCGCATGTCTTTCAGTTGAAGCATTACAGCTTCACCGTTATCCGCACCGATTTGGAATGATTTAGTACCGTGAGTACCGTTAAGCAGCTTGTTACCACCAAAAGACGTCGTTTCCGCGATACGGTTCAGTTCGTCGTTCAGTGCTGTTACTTCTTCTTGAATCGCTACACGCTCAGATTTTGAGTTTGAGCCGTTTGAAGATTGTAGAGACAAATCACGCATACGTTGCAGGATGTTAGTCGTCTCGTTCATTGCACCTTCAGCAGTTTGTGCAATTGAGATGCCGTCGTTCGCGTTACGTACAGCAACATCAAGGCCACGACTTTGAACGTTCAAACGGTTCGAGATTTGTAGACCCGCAGCGTCATCTTTTGCGCTGTTGATTTTTGAGCCAGAAGCTAGACGCTCCATTGATGTTTGTTGTGCGCTGTTTGCATTGTTTAGGTAACGTTGCGCTGTCATCGCTGAAACGTTTGTATTTACATTCACTGCCATGGTGACTTCTCCAATTGATTTTCCGGTATAGCGGTTTCCGACGTCTCGGAAAACCAAGTAGTTATCTCTAAGTTACTTTTAATAACGGCGTGATTGGCGAAACCTTTAGGAAAAAAACAACAAATTTAAAGAAATAGCGGTAAAACAGAAGAAAGCGTGACTGGTCGTAAAATTATCGAAAAAAGATGAGAAAATCGCTAAAGTTGCCGGGAAGTCAGTCGAGTGAGAAATTGTATTTTTATTCGCCAAAAAGCACCGGCCAAGCTGAAATGCTTTTATAAGATTGTAGGTAATTCATTAACCTAATAACGTTAAAGCTAGATTCGGCGCTTGCTTGGCTTGAGCGAGTATCGTTGTGCTCACTTGCTGCAGTATTTGTTGCTTGAGCATTTGAGTGGTTTCTTTGGCGTAGTCGGTATCTTTGATTCGACTGTTTGATGTCGCCAAATTCTCATGAACGTTTTCAAGATTGTTAATGGCATGATCAAAGCGGTTTTGCATTGCCCCTAATTCAGAGCGATGGCTATCGACATACTTCATCGCCGTATCCAAAATAGAGACGGCGCGCTGAGCACCACCCACATCCGTTACATTGATGTCATTAACTGACTCGTAATAGCCCGCTGACATCGAAAGCTCACTGGCTAATGAACCTGAAAAAGAGATGGTACCCGCGGTATCTTCACCTGACATATAAATCTGAAGTTGTCCGTCATCATTAACAGAAGCCGATAAGAGATCCGTTTGACCATTAATGTAAGTCGCCAACTCTTCGATATCATCGCCCGCTTTCGCATTAATGGTGATCTCTTGAGGCTGACCAAAACGATCCGTAAACGACATCGTCATATCATTCTGGTTTGATTTCACTTCCCATGAATCACTGGCCATGCCATTAGCAACGTAGCTAAAGCCGCCCATGTTGATGTCATCAGTACGCATGCTTTTCAAACCAATCTGCACAGCTTCGCCCGAACTGCCGCCGATTTGAAACGAGGTGTGCCCAAAACTGCCGTTAAGGAGTTTTTTACCACCGAATGAAGTGGTTTCGGCAATTCGATTCAGCTCGTCATTTAACGCGGTGACTTCTTCTTGAATAGCGATTCGTTCCGATGAACTATTCGAGCCGTTACTCGCTTGTAGGGATAAGTCTCGCATGCGCTGCATGATATTAGTGGTTTCATTCATCGCCCCTTCTGCAGTCTGCATAATGGAGATACCGTCGTTAGCATTTCGAACAGCAACATCAATGCCACTCATCTGTGCTTCTAATCGATTTGAGATCTGTAAGCCAGCCGCATCGTCTTTTGCACTATTAATACGGCTCCCTGAAGCTAAGCGCTCCAAAGATTGGTTCAGCATGTTATTAGCGTTAGAGAGGTTTCTCTGAGCCACTAACGCCGAGACATTCGTATTGACAGTTATAGCCATAGACCTTCGCTTACAAAAAGAGGAATAAAACTCACGATTGCTCTTATATCGACCAATTCATATAAAGCTTTAATAAAAAAGGAGCCCTGAGGCTCCCTTTGTTTATTCTTTTTGAGACGACTTACTTAATCGTTAATGCACTCAACATCTCAGTTGAAGGAGCAAAGTAATACGCGCCAGTCACCGCTTTAGTAAAGCGAAGCAGTTGGTCTGTTTTGCCATCAGTTACGCCGTACATGCTCTCTAACATCGCATCGAAGTTATGACGAACGTTACAGTAAGCAATGAACAATAAGCCGTGGTCGCCCGTAGCAGTACCGTAAGGTAGACTGTGGCGAACAATCTTAAGCCCCTTGCCTTCTTCTTTGATATCCACACGGCCAACGTGAGACGCCGCAGGAACATCATCTAACTCAATTGAATCAGGTTTAGTTCGGCCAATCACTTTCTCTTGTGCCGATACATTCAAACGATTCCAAGCTGGCAGGTTATGCACAAAACGCTGCACCATTACATAACTACCACCAGCGAATTCACCCTCAGGCACAATAGCGACTTCAGCACGTTGTGCGTCTTTCGGGTTTTCAGTGCCATCAACAAAGTCTGTCATGTCACGAGAGTCTAGGAAGCGATAACCATAAGTTTCATCAACCACTTCAACATCAGCTGCTACTTCAGATAGCAATTTACGCAAGATAAAGAAGTGCAGATCATGTCGGTTTGAATGACAGTGAATCAGAACGTCAGACAGTGTGCTCGGTGCTGTGATATCACCTTCACCCAGCACAGGGAAGTCGATCAAATCAGCGGGCGCTGCTTGCTCGAACCTATCCCAAAAAGCTTTTGAGAACGCAACCGATGCCGTTAAGTTCGCATCAGGCTGAGTTTGGTTTAGTTCGTCGATTAGAGTCGGAAGCTTTTGAATTTCTGCTAGTACATTAGCAGTATTAGCGTTCACTTTAAGTTGAACGTAAAGCGCGAAAGGCCCAGCTTCAGGCAAAATAGCACTTTGAACGTTAGGCTGCTCATTTGAAACATTAAGCATAGATTATTCCTTCCAGTTTTAGATTCTAAGTATAATTGTGAATGGGACAAATGTTTTGATGAGAATCAGTCTTCGAGCTCAACCACTTTAAAGCAATCCCTTGCAGCATGGCTATTGGTTAGATAAAGCGCTAACCACAGCAGCAACAATAGGGTGATGCCATTTGACCAACGGAACCATCCGTTATCCAAATAGATTAAATAAATCGTATGGGAGCCCTGTGCCAAGATAGCCATCATGGTAACCCAACGTCCCCATGACACGACTTTGTTAAGGCGCTTTCTATCTGGCGATCTTAGCCCAAATAACCACATCAGCAGCAAACTAGGCACACTCAACGCGATCCCGACATAAAACATCTGATGGTCTGGGTAGATTATCTCAAGAATATCGGTTCCCGATTCTCGGCTTGCGCCTGCAACAATGAAAACGACCAAGGCTTTCGCAAGAAACAACCAACCTAGCCAGAGCAAGATTGGAGCTTTCAAAAAGCCGTGCTTGTCGTATTGTTCTATGGAGTACCGCACAAATCTCACTTTCACTTATTTTCAAACCAACACTTTAACGCAAATCATTCATACTTAACTAGCTTTGCGTTATCTTAGTAGCCAATCCGTTTTAATTGTCGAACTCAGTATGAAAAACAAAACTAATACGCCCTCTGTTGAATCTCAACAGGAAGCACTGAAGATAGCCAAAGCGACTCAAAAGCCAGCTCAAACCAAAGAACAAACTAAACTGATTGCTCAGGGTATCGAGAAAGGCATCGCACTGTACAAGAAACAGCAAAAAGAACGCAGCCGCCAAGCCGATAAAGCTAAAAAGCGCGTACAGAAAGAGAAGCAGACTCTACAAGCGAACCAAGACCAAGAACAGAATGTCGACTTGGATAATGAAACAACATCAAATCACGCCAGTAAATTGCCGTGGTTATTATTGTTCGCTAGCTGGATAGGCTTCGCGATTTATTTGATGAAATAACAGGATAAGCGTATGAAAAAGGAATTAATCGCTTTGGCTATGAGTAGCGTGTTACTCGGTTGCACGACACCGACATCAACGCCTCATAGCGAAGCTGCCAACGTGCAAATGGATTACCATGGCGTGATTAATATCGATAAATGTCAGTATAAAGGGGAAGTCACAGGCAGCGAAGGCCATTGGTACAACTACCTGTTTTACCCAAATGACACATTGATTCAAGGCGCCATGAATCAACTCAAGTCGAATACGATTGAGCTAGGCGCAGATACCGTGATATTCACACTTCCCCAAGATTTTTCCACATCCGTGACTATGCTGGGAACTGCCTATCTGTGTAAGTAAATAGAAACGTAATGGGGTAGCTCACAACTCATATTAGCGAGATGCTCCCTACTATTTCTATTCTAAAAAAAGAAAGCCAGCTTTCGCTGGCTTATGCACTAAATCCAAGGCTTGTTGCTATATCGCCTTTACGCTGGATAACCCATTGACTGTCAAATGGACCCCAGTCGGATAACTGGTAATAGCCATCATTATGACGTCGCCCATCTTGAACAAACATAAGTTCGATACCGATCCCCGGTAACGCCTTGAGTACATCTTGAATAGTACGACGAGGCCACCCCGTTTTTTCGATGAGTTTAGGCACATTTGGCCTATCAAGGCTTTCCACTAACAATGCTAAATATAGCCGCCTTGCAAAAACAGGACTCAACTCCATTGACACCTCCTATATATGTGCAGCTCAATTATTTCTTTTTTCGCTGACAACATGTTGAGGCTGATCAATAAGTCTCCAATAGTGACATTTTCTTACGCTTTTTTTTCACTCTATGAAATATTCATCACTCTATTTTGTCTGAGTTGCTGCTTCCTGATAGGATTCAACTCATAACAATGAAATAAAATCACTCAAAGGAAGAATAATGACTATCACCATGTTTGGTATCCCAAATTGCGACACCATTAAAAAAGCAAAGAAATGGCTCGAAGCTGAAGGTATCGAGTTCGAATTTCACGATTATCGCAAACAAGGCATCACAGAAGAGCTAGTAACAAGCTTCTGCTCTGAGCTAGGTTGGGAGCTTGTGCTAAACAAACGTGGTACGACTTATCGCCAACTTTCTCAAGAACAGAAAGACACCCTAACAGAAGAAAAAGCGGTGACTTTGCTAGTTGAACAACCTGCCATGATCAAGCGCCCAATCTTAAAAGTTGAAGGTAAGCTTCACATCGGATTTAAAGCCGACCAATACGCGGCTATTTTTGCTTAGATCGTTGTATTTACATAGACAGACAACTGGACGTTGATCATTGAATCAGCTTCTAAAAATTAATGACTAGACGTTTTATTTAAACAAGGAATTCAAGGATGACAGATAGCCCAACTTTGGCTCTGGCAAAAGACCTAATCAGCCGTCAATCGGTAACACCAGAAGATGCAGGCTGCCAAGACCTGATGATTGAACGCTTAAAAGCACTCGGTTTTGAAATCGAAGTGATGGTATTTGAAGATACGACCAACTTCTGGGCTCGTCGTGGTACTGAAGCGCCTCTGTTTGCTTTTGCTGGTCACACTGATGTGGTACCTGCAGGCCCAATCGAACAGTGGAACACTAAACCATTCGAACCGACTATCGTAGACGGTTTCCTACATGGCCGTGGCGCTGCTGATATGAAAGGCTCTCTGGCTTCAATGATTGTTGCCGTCGAGCAGTTCATTGCCAAACACCCAGACCACACAGGCTCAATTGGTTTCCTGATCACTTCAGATGAGGAAGGTCCTTTCATCAACGGTACTGTACGTGTTGTTGAAGCATTAATGGCGCGCGGTGAAAACATCGATATGTGTATCGTTGGTGAACCATCGAGCACTGAGTTCGTGGGTGATGTCGTGAAGAACGGCCGTCGTGGCTCTATCACTGGCGACCTAACGATTAAAGGCACACAAGGTCATGTTGCCTACCCTCACCTAGCAAACAACCCAGTACAAAGCTCTCTGCTTGCTATTAATGAGCTAGCAACAACTGAGTGGGATAAAGGTAATGATTACTTCCCGCCAACCAGTTTCCAAATTCCAAATGTGAGTGCGGGTACTGGTGCTTCAAACGTGATCCCTGGTGAGTTTAATGTTCAGTTTAACCTACGCTTTAGTACAGAGTTAAGCAACGACATCATCGTTGAGCGCATCACAACTACGCTAGATAAGTACGACTTCGAATACGACCTTAAATGGACATTCAATGGCGACCCGTTCTTAACAGACGCAGGTTCACTGCTTGATGCTATTGTTGATGCAGTGGGTCACGTCAATGATGTGAAACCAGCACTGCTAACGACTGGCGGTACATCTGATGGTCGCTTTATTGCACGCATGAAAGGGCAAGTCGTAGAACTAGGCCCTGTGAATGCAACTATTCACAAGGTTAACGAATGCGTGAAGGTAGCCGATTTAGAAAAGCTAACTGACATGTACGAAAGAACATTAGTGAACCTATTCGCTAAATAGTCTTTCATCAGCGATTCATAGCATCCAATTATTGAGAGACTCATTATGACACCAGAGCAGCTTACCGGACAATCAGATTCTCATCTAGAGCCTAGCCTGATCGGCACCAAGACCTTCTTGGTCCACAGTGAGGTTAAGAATGACCTGAATAATTTGATTGAAGCTGCTCAGCTCGCTGGTTTTAAAATGGAGATTGCCAGTGGCTTTCGCGACTATGAAAGGCAATCTCTGATTTGGAACCGTAAGTTTTCTGGCGAAGCTCCGATATTAGATTCAGAAAGCCAACCTCTTGATGCTTCAAAACTGACCGAACAACAAAAGCTATCGGCTATCCTGAGATGGTCTGCGCTTCCCGGCGCGAGTCGTCATCATTGGGGTTGTGACTTCGATGTCTTTGCTCGTAACCACTTACCTGAAGGCATACATCTGCAATTAGAACCATGGGAATACCTTACTGGCCACCAGCAATCGTTTTACCAATGGTTGTCTGTTCATGCTTCACAGTTTGGGTTCTTTTTTCCTTATAGCGAAGACCTTGGTGGTGTGGCGATCGAACCATGGCATATCAGCCATCGCAAAGTATCGGAGTCGTGTTTATCACAGTTATCTCCGACTTTACTTGGCAAGCAACTCCAATCTAAGCCAGTATTAGGGTATGAGATTATTATGGAGCAGCTAGACGAGATCTATGCACGCTTCGTAGCGAATATCAGTCATTAGGAGCGCTTATGTTGGAGTGGCTTACAAACCCTTGGGTTATCATCATCATCGTAGTTAGCGTTGTTGTGGGTAACATCGCAGCGCTCAAACAGACAGCCAATATGGATCTGACGGGGCGTGGTAAAACTGAGCGAGATTTAGATAAGCTCAATCGCTCGGATAAACTTAACCAAGAGAAAGCTGAAAAAGAAGAATCCAAAGACAATAAAGACGCATAGCCTTTTGCTTTGGCTAATCAGCTTGATTGACCAATTTTGATTGACCAATGTAGCCTGATGACAACGAATACAATAAAAAAGAGGACACAGTGTGTCCTCTTTTTTATTTGCTTTTGCTAATCACAAGGCTGATTTAACTCAGCTTGTGACGGCTTGAATGACTACTCAGCTTTCGCTTCTTTGTCATCTTTGGTTTGGTCAGCAATATGCGCTAATACCGGAACCATAGACTTAAGCAGCTCTTCTTCTACTGGCTTACCTGATGCATCCGTTACGTTGATTGACGTACGGTTGCCAAGGTCACCAAATAGGAAGTTGTAAGTGCCTGGCGCTAAGTCGATAGGCTGTAGGCCAATTTCTTCCCAGAACTCATCATCTGGTGCTGCGTACTTCGCCTTCACCGTACCCTGAGATTGATTGCGTTCTTCAAGCTCAAAGCCCATTTCAGGCAACAAGTTAGGCAGACGCTGCCAGAATACATTGTATGGCGTACGAGCAATAATCACAGGGAAACCACTACGGTCAGCACCCATTGAAATTGGAATACGCTTCACCAACTCTTGCGCTTTCAGCGCCGCTTCAGCACGAAGGTTTTCATCGTACTTAGCCATAACTAGGTTGGTCAGGAACGCGTTGTAACGCTCTTTATTGGTTGCCGTTACTGTTTTCTCTTTAGTACCTTCACGCCAATCAATCAGATTAATCTTGAAGCCATGACGGTTGTTTGCTTGGAAGCGAGAGATAGAGTAACGACTACCAATCTCTACGTCTTCATCTTCAGAAACCCAAGTTACCCAATCGGTCTCAATCTCATTCTCTGATTGCTCACGAATACCAATAGCACGTTGAGCCAGCATATCTACAGCCGTTTGCCACACGCGGTCTGCCTCTTCTGCGCGAAGAAGCCATAGTGTCACTTCACCGTTTTGACGCTCAGCACGAGCACCCGGGATCAGTTCAAGAACCTGTTGCGGTGGACGAATATCCACTTCACGACCAGTACCACCACTGAATTCACCGCTTGGGATGTCAAAATTTGGGTAGAACTGAGGCTGAGCATCTACAGGCAATTGCCATTGTGAAAACTCAGGTGTTTCTAAGTATTCGAAATCATCTTTGGCTTGGCGACGTTGAGTCGGGTTGCCAGAACATGCTGTAAGAACGAAAACAGCCAGTGACCCAATCACTAGCTGGTGAGAATACTTCATTTATACTCCTAAATGCCGAAGGTTCGCTTCGGCATCACTTCATACGTTTTAGTAAATGCACGCTTCAGTCATTGCTTGAGCAACAACAGGTTGAGCTGGCTCTGACAGTTCAGTCAGCGGTAGACGTAAGCCACCTTCAGCAATCAGACCCATTTTATGAACCGCCCATTTTACGGGAATAGGGTTAGACTCAACGAACAAATTCTTATGTAGAGGCATCAAACGCTCATTGATCGCTTCCGCTTCTTCAAACTTACCTTCTTTTGCTAGCTTGAACATGGTTGCCATATCAGCGGCTGCAACATTGTTCGTTACAGAGATCACGCCATCGCCACCACGCTTAACAAATTCTAGGCCTGTTAAGTCATCACCACTTAGTAAGATAAAGTCTTCGCCACAAAGTTCACGGTGAATTGCAATTCTGTCGAGATCACCCGTCGCATCTTTCAGTGCAACGATGTTTTCGATCTCAGCAAGACGAGCAACCGTTTCTGGCAACAAGTCTACCGCAGTACGACCTGGAACATTGTATAGAATTTGTGGAACGTCACTGACTTCAGCAATCGCTTTGTAGTGTTGGTACAAACCTTCTTGAGTCGGTTTGTTGTAGTAAGGCGTTACGCTCAGGCAACCAGCAATACCAGAACCATTCAACAAACGGCTGAATAGAACAGATTCATGAGTTGCATTTGCACCTGTACCAGCGATAACGGGAATACGACCATCAGCAAATTCAACGATCTTGTTGACGACTTTGACATGCTCTTCAATAGTGAGTGTTGAAGACTCACCTGTTGTGCCAACCGCAACCAGACCATCACTACCTGCAGCAATATGGTGCTCAACTAACTTTTTAAGGCTGTCGAAATCCACTTCACCATCTGTATTAAATGGCGTAACTAGCGCAACGATACTTCCTGAAAACATGTCTATCTCCCTTAATTTATTCTTTTTGCATGTTACTGTAAGCCAATCAATAAACACAAGACATTAAAGTGGCTTACCGGCAACATCTGCATTAAATATTGTCGTATGTTTGAGGTAAAACGACTTCTAACGGCGTTCTACCTAGAATTTGGGTAACCTGCACTCAATCTAGCGGATAGCACATCACTGGATGTCAGTAACAAGTAAGCTGTGCTCTCATCGCTCTATCTCATTTTTTAACGCGCTCGATATTATTATCATTGGTTGCATGTTCGAAGCAAGGTCGCACATAAAAAGCCCCGCACGCACGCTTATTCCACGAGCTAACTGTGCTAACATGCATGAATCAATGGAATATAAAGAGACGTGATTTTATGACTCAACATCTAGTAATCACAGCTGTGGGCACTGATCGCCCAGGTGTATGCAACCAAGTGGTTCATTTAGTCACCCAATCAGGCTGTAACATTATTGATAGCCGTATCGCCCTGTTTGGCGAAGAATTTACGCTTATCATGCTGCTGTCTGGAAAGGCAAACAACATTACCCGCGTTGAAACCACCTTGCCCTTGCTTGGACAAGAGCACGACTTGATTACGATTATGAAGCGAACCTCAACTCATGATGTTATTGAGAACTCTTACACAGTAGAGGTGTTCGTTGAGTCAGACGATAAAATCGGACTTACTGAGCAGTTTACCCAGTTCTTCGCAGACCGAAACATCGGCCTCGATTCGTTAAGTGCACGAACCATCAATAAATCTAAGGTTCAACTCGACAACGACCAATTCCATATCTCTATTACCGCTTCTGTGCAATCAGAATGTAACTTGATGCAGCTACAAGAAGAATTCGATTCGCTGTGTCAGAGCCTATCAGTCCAAGGCTCGCTCAACTTTATCAAAAACAGTCTTTAAAAAGGAAATGTCATGAATACGCTAACGGCTGGTGTTCCAGCACCTGCTTTTTCTCTTCCAGATCAAGATGGCAATATCGTATCTCTTGGTGACTTCAAAGGTAAAAAAGTACTTTTCTATTTTTACCCTAAAGCAATGACTCCAGGTTGTATTGTGCAAGCGGAAGGCCTGCGTGATATCAAAACACAGCTTGATGACCTAAACGTGGTTGTTCTAGGTGTGAGTGTTGACCCAGTAAAACGTCTACCAAACTTCGTTGAAAAGAAATCTCTAAACTTCACACTGCTATCTGATGAAGACCATAGCGTTGCTGAACAGTTTGGCGTTTGGGGCGAGAAAAAATTCATGGGTAAAATCTACGACGGTCTGCACCGTATTAGCTTCCTAATTGATGAAGAAGGTCAGATTGAACATGTCTTCAACAAGTTCAAGACTAAGACTCACCACGAAGTGGTTCTAGATTACTTCAATCAAGAAGCTTAAGGGCGATTTGAGTGAGTTAATGACTTAGATTCATCACTTTCTAAGGCAATAGCAACACTCATTAAGCTAATGATTAAGCTAATGATTAAGCTAATGATTAAGCTAAGAGCAAAAAGGCCGAACATCATGGATGTTCGGCCTTTTTCTATAACAAGATCAATTACTTTTGATGTTCGGGGTCATCGTCTAATGCGTGACTCGGTAAGGCATTCCAAACCGCCTTAACTAACGTTGCCAACGGGATAGCAAAGAACACGCCCCAGAATCCCCACAGTCCACCAAACACTAACACGGCAACAATAATGGCCACTGGGTGCAGGTTCACCGCTTCAGAGAAAAGAACAGGAACGAGCACGTTACCATCTAGCGCTTGGATAATACCGTAAGCGAGAAGCAACCAGTAAAACTGAGGTTCTAATCCCCACTGGAACAAACCGACAATCGCGACAGGAACGGTCACAGCCGCCGCACCGATATAAGGAATCAGTACCGAGAAACCAACCGCGACAGCCAGCAGAGCTGAATAACGTAAATCTAGAATCGCAAAGGTCACGTAGCTGACACCACCGACGATCAAGATCTCAAGGACCTTGCCGCGAATATAGTTCGAGATTTGTTGGTTCATCTCAACCCAAACCTTGGTCGCTAGACGACGGTTTTTAGGCAACACGCCACTCGCCATGCTGATCATCTCTTCTTTATCTTTTAATAAGAAGAAGATCAGCAGCGGCACAAGAATCAAGTAAACCGCAAGCGTAGCCAAGCTCACAAGAGAAGCCAAAGAACCTTTAACAACACTTTCACCAAAGCCTAATGCTTTGTTTTTCGCGTTAGACACAATCGATTCAACGATCTGCAAGTTTGCTAACTCAGGATAGCGCTCAGGAATCGTCGCGATGAACTTCTGTAAGCCGCCATACATACTTGGAATATCATTGATGAGGTTACCCACTTGCTCCCAAATGGTAGGCACTAAACCAAACAGCGCCAGCAACATCAGGCTAAAGAACATCATGATCACCAACATCACCGAAGGCGTTCTTGGAACACCGAGTCTTTGAAGTTGGGTAACAGGCCACTCAAGCAAATAAGCCAACACAATCGCAACCAAGAGTGGTGCAATTAGGTGACCAAAGAAGTAGATCGTAATAAAGCCGAAGAGAATGATGGCAACCAAACTGACAGCATGGGGATCAGAGAAACGTCGTTTATACCAACGATTGACCATTTCAAGCATCTGACTGCAATTCCTTTTTAGTGACGAGGAGATGATGGTAATTAGAGCAAACCTCAGTGATGACGTCATAGGCTTGCTTAGACAAATAAGTAACAATATCTTTCATCGAACTGTTATCAGACACATAAATTGACAATGACTGCCCTACTTCTAACTTTACACTGTGACGCTTGGCTAATAATAGCGCCATTGGACAGCGCTCTTGGCGTAAATCTAGAATATTAGGTGTCATTCTTGAGCTCGATGCTTATTATAAGGGTCGTATTGTAATCTGTTTTTGAAAACGCGCCATCATTCATTCATCCTCCTTCATGATAGCGCACGCACTTGGCAAAGGTTAAATCAGATAAAGAACCAATTTCCATTGCACTTGTCTTACTGTCAGAAGAAACGGAGTATTACTGACTAATATGTTTAAACGCGCTCGCTCAATTGCTTGCTTATGCATCGCAGCTACATTAAGCACCCCAACTATGGCGAATACCAATAGTTTGGAGCTACCAGATATCGGTACCGCTGCTGGCGGCACACTCACTATCGACCAAGAGCTTATCTATGGTGATGCCTACATGCGCATCATCAGAAGTAGCCAGCCTATCGTAAACGACCCAGTTCTAAATCTATATATTGATACTCTTGGCCATCGTCTGGTCGCGAACGCAAATGATGTAAAGACACCTTTCCAGTTCTTTATGATCCGTGACCGCAACATCAACGCCTTTGCTTTCTTTGGTGGTTATGTTGCTTTGCACTCAGGTCTATTCCTGCATGCACAATCTGAAAGTGAATTAGCTTCTGTATTAGCGCACGAAATCGCGCACGTAACCCAACGTCACTTAGCGCGTAGTATGGAAGACCAAGCGCGCCGCTCTCCAGCAACCATTGCAGCGCTAGCAGCCTCTGTATTACTGGCAATTGCAGCTCCTGAAGCCGGCATTGCAGCCCTAACGGCAACGACTGCGGGTAATATGCAAAGCCAAATCAACTACACCCGTAGTAATGAAAAAGAAGCCGACCGCTTTGGTATCAACACGCTAGCAAAAGCTGGGTTTGATGTGAATGCGATGCCACGTTTCTTTGGCCGTTTAGCTGATGAATATCGCTATGCGAGCACACCACCGCCAATGCTACTGACTCACCCATTACCAGAAGACCGAATTACCGATTCACGTGCTCGTGCTCGTAGTTACCCGCCACTGAAACTGGCTCCCTCTCTGGACTACCACCTAGCAAGAGCCCGCATTGTTGCGCGCTATGCTGGCATTAATAATGATGCTGCTCTTGATTGGTTTGAGCGTCAGCTAAAGAAAGCCCCTAAAGCTTTGGTTCCGTCATTAGAATATGGCCAAGCACTGGTTTACCTAGACTCTAAAAAATTAGACAAAGCAGAGCCCATCCTGAACAAGCTGATTAACAGCGATCCAACCAACCTGTTTTATCTAGATGCTATTTCGGATCTGCACATCGAGAAGAAGCAGCCTGAGATTGCGATTAAAGAACTTAAATCGGCACTGGTTCGTCAACCAAACAACCCGGTTCTGACCATTAACTACGCCAACGCACTGATTGAAAATGAAGATCTTCAAGAAGCGGTTCGCGTATTGCAGCGTTACACGCACGATAACCCGAATGACACCAATGGCTGGCACTTACTTTCAAAAGTAAATACGAGCCTTGGTAATAGCGACGAAGAACTGGCTGCTCGTGCAGAAATTTTGGCACTGCAAGCCAACTGGAACAAAGCGATTCAGTACTACACGCAAGCAAGCCAAATCGCAGAATTAGGAAGCCTAAAACAAGCACGCTACGACGCTCGAATTGATCAGCTAATGATTCAACGAGAGCGCTTCTTGTCGCTACAATAGAGTGTTTACTGGTAACGCTCGTTGCCAGTATAAAAAGAAAGCTCAACGTTACACAAAAAAAAGAAGTCACCTATGGTGGCTTCAGCTAAACAATTAAATCAAAAATAATAATGAGGAAGAACCATGTCTGTCGTGATTTATCATAACCCACGCTGCTCAAAGAGCCGTCAAACTCTAGAAGTGCTTCAGGAAAACGGCGTACAGCCAGAGGTAATCAAATACCTAGAGACTCCGTTAACAGTTGAACAGCTGAAAGTACTGTTCACTCAGCTTGGTTTTGACAGTGTTCGCGACATGATGCGCACCAAAGAAGCGGACTACAAAGAAGCAAACCTTGGTGATGCTTCAGTCACTGATGAAGATCTTTTCGCCGCGATGGCAACCAATCCAAAACTGTTTGAGCGCCCAGTCGTTGTCGCGAACAACAAAGCAAAAATTGGTCGTCCACCAGAGCAAGTGCTAGAGATTCTGTAATCCAATATGAGCATTAACATTCTTGTTCTTTACTACAGCCGCCACGGCAACACACAAGCTCTAGCAAGGCAGATTGCACGAGGGGTTGAGTCTATCCCAAACTGTGAAGCCATGTTAAGAACGGTGAACGACGTGTACACGGTAGAAGAGCAGCCTGATTCACGCTATCAACCAACCGATCCTATTGCCTCGTTACAAGAGCTTCGATCTTGTGATGGTTTGGCGCTAGGCAGTCCGGTTTGGTTTGGTAACATGGCCGGGCCAATGAAGCACTTTTGGGATAGCACGACATCAATGTGGATCAATGGTGATCTCATCGATAAGCCAGGTTGTGTATTTACCTCTTCTTCATCATTGCATGGTGGTCAAGAGACAACACAACAAAGCATGATGTTGCCCCTGCTTCATCACGGCATGTTAGTCGTGGGCATCCCCTACTCAGAACCGGCGCTGCACACCACTCAAACTGGTGGTACGCCTTATGGTGCAAGCAGTACTGGAGAGAGCGCCTCACTTAGCAAAGAAGAGATTGAGTTGGCGCAAAACCTAGGTAAACGCCTAGCGCGCATCGCAATAAATCAGAAGGGAATTTCTCAATGATGTATATGCCAGAGAAGGCTATGTCTCCCAAAACCAAGCTATTTCGCTACCTTGCTTTAGCGGGCAACTTGTCGCTTTTATTCTGGGTGGTGGCTTGGCAGATGACGCTTTCACCGCACCCTCATCTCAGTAATGTCACACTGGCGATTGCTTGGGCTATCCCGCTGTTATTGCCATTACCGGGCATTTTAGCAGGAAAACCTTATACGCACGCATGGGCAAATTTCGTCTTGATGCTCTATTTCCTACACGCATTAACTATCTTGTATGTAGACGGTGGTGAACGTTTATTAGCGGCTGTAGAACTGCTTCTGACGACTCTAGGTTTCGCGGGCAATATCTTATTTACTCGCTTTAGAGCCAAAGAGTTAGGCATCAAGTTGAAGCGTCTTTCTGAAGTAGAAAAGAGAGAAAAAGCTAAGTTCGAGCAATAATATTGAGCCCATGCTTTTAAACTGACCGCTTACAAACAAAAAGCCCTGCGAGATTGCTCTTGCAGGGCTTTTTTCAAGTTTTCATTTCAATCAGTCATGTCAGCTGACAATTATGAGCGAACCCACTCGTATACCAAGCTTGGCTTAGCATGTACTGGCGCAGTGATGGTTAGATCTTCTGTACTAGAATCCTCTAACGTTGCGTCAGGCGTATTCGTTAGCTCAGCATCCTCAGATACCTCGTTGCCCTTAATCACTTGTACGCCTGAGTCAGTTTCGTCACCAACGACTTCAGCAGCGTCTGTTGAATCATCACCTACAGACATTGTGTTGTCTTGAGTTTCAAATTCAGGGCTCACTTCAGGCTCAATGTAAGATTCTTCAACCTTCGCAACTTGGCGAATACTTGCTACTTCTTGCTCAAACTCTTGTTGAGTCGACAATAAGTGAATTCGGAAAGTGACTTCGTTGTTCTGAATCTTCAGAATATCTAGGCTTGCCACCGAGTTTAGACGCTTAAGTGCGTTCTCTAACTGGAAGAAGTCTTGAGCATTATTCAGGCTAATAAACTGCGTTAAAATCGATTCTGATGACTCACTCGCTACCGTCACAGCACTTTTGCCTGCGTAGTAGTTACTGATTTGGTCAACTAACTTCTTAGAAGTCGTGTCGCTGTTACCCGATAGTGAACCACTTACAGGCGATGTTGGTGCACTCGTCAATTGACTTGGCTTTTGATCGTATAGAGCCCAACGTAGGCCTGAAGATTGAGCCTTTATCACCAACACAGCATCAACAGGATAACGCTGACTCGCTTTACTGATTGGCGTAACAAAGCTACCCCACAAATCAGAAGTCGCAATACCCGTAATATCGTCAAAGTCACCCACAGGCAGCGTTAGAGGCAAGCCACGCTCTTTTGCGTTCGCTTGTAAGCTAGCTGCTAACTGTGAGTTAGAGTGTTCCCATACGATGTTCTTGTCGTAGTTGTCCTCTTCCACAAGCCAAACAAGGATGTTTGAACGCGTGTCAGGCCAGTAAGGTAACTGTGCTTGAGTCAACAGAGAACGGATTTGAGCACCGTTAAAACGCATACGCAATGTTGATTGGTCATTGCTTTCGCCAAAACTCATTTGAGACATGTACTGCGAACTATTGCGCATCGCCTTTTGAATCGTCTCATTCGAAGCGACATCAGTTTGGCCAGTCGCACGTATCAATACCTGCTCCATACCTGTATTTCTTGCCACTTGTTCTGGCTGTTTGTCTTCAGCGTTAATCGCAACTTCAGCACTAAAAATATCTACTTGAGTTAAGGCATAACTCGGAGAGGCTAATAGTCCCATCAACAACAATGCTATGTAGCGCATACTGATCCTAATATTCAAATCTTGTGCCTAGATGATAAGCAACTATGGATTGAGGGGCAAGGTCGATAGCGCCCACTGTGTTTAATAACCACAAAATATCACCTGGCCATGATAAATCGCTCACTTATAAACTGAATTTCTAGGGCTTAGATGGATATAAAACATCATTAAGATAAATAAATTTGATCTATTTGGTGTGGCAATCGATTGCTAAGTGATAGAATCCCGCGAATTTTATTTTTCGCTTTTCATATAACGACCATTTTAAGGACATAACATGAAAAATGCTCTGCAAGGTGCGCAAATGCTGTTTGTAGCATTTGGTGCGCTTGTACTCGTGCCGCTACTAACAGGACTTGACCCCAACGTTGCACTCTTTGGCGCAGGTATCGGTACCCTTTTATTCCAACTTATTACACGCCGTTCAGTGCCAATCTTCTTAGCATCTTCTTTTGCTTTCATCGCGCCTATCATGTTTGGTATTCAAACTTGGGGTGTTGGTGCAACCATGGGCGGCTTGATGGCGGCGGGTGTTGTGTATGTACTAATGGGCGCGTTAATTAAAGTTCGTGGCGTTGGCTTCATCCATAAACTGCTTCCACCAGTCGTTGTTGGCCCTGTGATCATGGTTATCGGTTTAGGTCTTGCACCTGTTGCAGTTAACATGGCGCTAGGTAAGACAGGCGATGGTGCGGTTCAGCTTGTTGATGCAGACGCTGCCCTGTGGATCTCTTCAATTTCACTGTTAGTGACGATTGTCATCAGTGTGTTTTCAAAAGGCTTCCTTAAGCTACTGCCAATCTTCGGTGGTATTGTTGCGGGTTACATCACCAGCTTGGTATACGGCGCGGTAGACTTCACTCCAGTAGCGCAAGCATCTTGGTTAGCACTGCCAAACTTCACAACGCCAGAGTTCAACATCAACGCTATCTTTTTTATGGTATTTGTCGCGATTGCACCTGCCGTTGAACACGTAGGTGATATGCTTGCGATATCTAACGTGACCGGTAAAGACTACCTTAAAAAACCAGGTTTACACCGCACTATTACTGGCGACGGTGTGGCAACAATTGCCGCTTCAATGCTGGGCGCGCCGCCAAACACTACGTACAGTGAAGTAACAGGCGCAGTAATGCTTACCAAAGCATTCAACCCTGTGATCATGACTTGGGCTGCAGTCACAGCCATCGTTCTTGCATTGGTTGGCAAGCTAGGCGCACTACTTCAAACGATTCCGGTTCCTGTAATGGGCGGAATCATGATTCTACTGTTTGGCTCTATCGCAACAGTGGGTCTTAACACGCTAATCAAAAACAATGTTGACCTACACAAATCACGTAACCTTGTGATTGTGGGCATTACTTTAGTCTTTGGTATTGGCGGCATGGCCTTTGGTATCGGTGACTTTAGCCTACAGGGCGTAAGCTTGTGCGGTATCGTTGCGATTCTACTTAACCTAGTACTTCCAGAAGAGCTAGGTGACAACACTGTGGTAGATAAAGCTCAAATCGATTAATGAGTCGGTAAGGCTAGATTCCAAAGAATCACAACCTAACAAGATCAAAAAAGGGAGAGCATCGAATGCTCTCCCTTTTTATTAATACGGTTAATTCAGCGAGTTAAGGAACTGTTTAGAGTCACTTAAGCTGAAACCGAATTACTTAGTACCGAAGATCTTATCGCCAGCATCGCCAAGACCAGGAACAATGTAGCCCTTGTCGTTTAGCTTCTCATCGATTGCAGCCGTGTAAAGCTCAACATCTGGGTGCGCTTTTTCTAGAGCAGCGATACCTTCAGGAGCAGCAACAAGCACAAGAATCTTAAAGTGCTTACAACCTTTCTCTTTCATCAGGTCGATAGTCGCGATCATAGAACCACCTGTCGCAAGCATTGGGTCTACCACTAGAGCAATACGCTCATCGATGTTAGATGCAAGCTTGTTGAAGTATGGTACTGGCTCAAGTGTTTCTTCGTCACGGTAGATACCAACAACGCTGATACGTGCACTTGGGATGTGCTCAAGAACGCCGTCCATCATGCCTAGACCAGCACGTAGGATTGGCACTACCGTTACTTTTTTACCTTTAATTTGGTCAACTTCTACTGGACCGTTCCAACCGTTAATCGTCACACGCTCAGTTTCAAAGTCTGATGTCGCTTCGTATGTTAGAAGGCTACCCACTTCTGTCGCTAGCTCACGAAAACGCTTAGTGCTAATCTCACCTTCACGCATCAGGCCAATTTTATGTTTTACTAGCGGGTGTTTCACTTCAACAACTTTCATTTCCAACTCCGGCAATATTTAAACAAACCTGTAGATTATACACGAACTCTAAGGTTATTTCAGAATCTTTATTCTAATAAAAAAAACCGCGCAAACGTTTGCTCTTCATATTCAAGCCCTGTTAGAATAGCGCCGTTTTCACATCCAACTTAAGTTCGAGGACTATCCCGTGAGTGGTAATACTTCTTCTCTAAGCTACAAAGACGCTGGTGTTGATATCGACGCAGGTAATGCACTAGTAGACCGTATTAAAGGTGCTGTTAAACGCACTCGTCGCCCTGAAGTAATGGGCGGTATTGGTGGCTTTGGCGCCCTATGTGAACTTCCAACGAAATACAAAGAGCCAGTACTTGTTTCAGGTACTGATGGTGTTGGTACTAAACTTCGCCTTGCTTTGGATCTGAAAAAACACGACACCATTGGTATCGACCTAGTGGCAATGTGTGTGAACGACCTAATCGTTCAAGGTGGTGAGCCTTTATTCTTCCTAGACTACTACGCAACAGGTAAGCTAGATGTAGATACAGCAGCAGACGTTGTTTCTGGTATTGCTGAAGGCTGTGTTCAAGCTGGCTGTGCACTAATCGGTGGTGAAACTGCTGAAATGCCAGGCATGTACGAAGGCGACGACTACGATGTAGCTGGCTTCTGTGTTGGTGTTGTAGAAAAAGCGGACATCATTGACGGCACTAAAGTAGCAGCAGGCGACGCACTTATCGCTGTTGGCTCAAGTGGTCCACACTCAAACGGTTACTCTTTAATTCGTAAAGTCCTAGAAGTTTCTGGTGCTGATAAGAGTGAAGAACTAGAAGGTCGCACTATCGGTGAGCACCTACTAGAACCAACTAAGATTTACATCAAATCGGCACTTAAGATGATTGCAGAGCATGACATTCATGCTATCTCACACATCACAGGTGGTGGTTTCTGGGAAAACATCCCACGCGTACTTCCTGAAGGTACTAAAGCAGTCATTGATGGCAAGAGCTGGGAATGGCCTGCTATCTTCAACTGGCTACAAGAGAAAGGTAACGTGGAGACATTCGAAATGTACCGCACTTTCAACTGTGGTGTAGGCCTAGTTGTTGCTCTACCTAAAGATCAAGCAGACGCTGCTGTTGAACTACTGAAAGCTGAAGGCGAAAACGCTTGGGTTATCGGTGAGATCGCAAACGCTGAAGCTGGCGAAGAGCAAGTTGAAATTAAATAAGTGATACGCTCACTTACTTAGTTAATGAGGACCTAATGGTCCTCATTTTGCTATTTAGCCCGCAGAAAACCTTAGTTTATGTAGGTACATTGTAAACAATTCAGTTAATCAATCGTATGACCCACTCTATGAAAAACAATCACTCAAATAAAACCAGTCACTCCCAGAAAAACATCGTTGTGTTAGTTTCAGGAAGCGGAAGTAACTTACAGGCTATTTTAGATGCCTGCGATAGCGATATGATTGATGCATCGGTTAAAGCTGTCTTCTCAAACAAAGCAGAGGCTTTTGGATTAGAACGAGCGAAAACCGCAGGTGTTGACGCTCATTCAGTGAATCCAAAAGACTTTGGTTCACGTGAAGAGTTTGACCATGAATTGATGGTTCAGATCGATGCTTACCAGCCAGATTTAATCGTACTCGCTGGCTACATGCGAATCCTGAGTTCAGAGTTTGTTCGTCACTATGCAGGGAAAATGGTCAACATCCACCCTTCTCTGTTGCCGAAATACCCAGGCCTACACACCCACCAGCGTGCCATTGATGCGCAAGACAAAGAACACGGTACTAGCGTCCACTTTGTTACCGAGGAGCTCGATGGCGGCCCTGTGATCTTGCAAGCTAAGGTGCCGGTATTTGAAGATGATGATGCTGATATGTTGGCAAGCCGAGTGCTGACTCAAGAACACTGCATTTACCCTATGGTCTGCAAGTGGTTCGCGGAAGACCGTTTATCAATGGTCAATGGACAGGCTGTGTTAGACGGTAAAGCATTAGGTAAACACGGTTACGCAGAAGAGTAATTCTTCAGAAACTAAATCAAATCCAAAAAAAGACCGCTTACTGATTCATTAGTTCAGTAAGCGGTCTTTTTTATGAGGTTCAAATCATACTATTCGGGATACTTAGCTCAGCTCAATGGTTCAGTTGGCGCTTGGCTTGCTACCTTCTTCGGCGCATAAGCGACATCTTCCAATGCTTTATGATTGTTGCCAATCAGCTCACCAAAATGAAACAGCGCATATTCGCCCGGCTTCATTCTAAACCACTCTTCATTGTCCGTAAGAGGTTGAGTTGCTACCACCGTCACCACATCATTTGGCGTAGTCTCTTCTTGGAAGTTTATCTCAACATCTTCATCAATCAGGCTCGCTTTACCAAAAGGTGCGCGCCTTGTTATCCAGTACAAATGGTTAGTACAGTAAGTCATCACGTACTCACCATCACTCAACAACATGTTGAAAACGCCTTTCTCTCGGAGCTGGTCACAACATTCCGCTACGAAGCGAAACATACCTTCCATATCTTGAGGTGGCTCAGGGAAACGCTCTTCAAGTTGTTTGAGTAGCCAACAGAAGGAGAGCTCACTGTCTGTCTCGCCAACCGGTCTGAAACGACCACTAATCAGATCGTCGTAATCCGTTAATTGACCATTGTGAGCAAAGGTCCAGTATCGCCCCCAAAGCTCACGAGTAAAAGGGTGTGTATTCTCTAGATTAACACCACCACGGTTCGCTTGACGGATATGACTGACAACGGCTTGGCTTTTAATTGGGTAGTTTTGAACCAACTCAGCGATCTTAGATTCACAGCTAGGGTTAGGATCTTTAAATGTACGAAAACCCTTTCCCTCATAGAAGGTAATACCCCAGCCATCGCGGTGCGGGCCAGTATTGCCTCCACGCTGCATAAGACCAGTAAAGCTAAAACAAATATCAGTTGGCACATTCGCGCTCATACCGAGCAATTCACACATGGTTTAATCTACTCCCTATTAAAACCAATGGAGCCACAAACCTGGGTTCCAAATGTCTGTAAAACTACTATTCCATCTCTTTTTCAACAAGCTGAATCACAATATGAATGATCTTAATGTGAATCTCTTGGATGCGATCTGCGTAACCAAAGTGTGGCACTCGGATTTCGATATCAGCACAACCCGCCATTTTACCGCCATCTTTACCCGTCAATGCAATCGTCTTCATGCCTTTAGCTTGAGCAGTTTCAATCGCTTTTAGAATATTGACAGAGTTACCTGAAGTCGACAGACCAAACAACACATCACCTTTACGACCTACCGCTTCTACATAACGAGAAAATACGTGGTCGTAGCCAAAATCATTACTCACACAAGACAGGTGGCTTGGATCTGAAATCGCAATGCCAGCGTAACCTGGACGGTTTTCACGGTATCGGCCTGTTAGCTCTTCCGCGAAGTGCATCGCATCACAGTGTGAGCCACCGTTACCACAAGAAAGCACTTTGCCTTCTTGTTTGAATGAGTCAGCAATCAGTTTTGCAGCCGCTTCAATTTGAGCAATGTTGTGATCATCACTCAAGAACTTATTCAGAACGTCAGCAGCTTCGTTTAATTCACTTTTGATTAGGTCTTGGTACATAAGGCTTATCTCTTATTTTTTTGACGTAACTTAAAGTACGCGAAATGAGAACTGAGGGTTTTCCCCTCTTTATAACTGAGTTTACCCACAAACATGAAATAGTGTCGACACTTAAGCCCAAAGATTGCAACCTTTATTAGGGTCTCACTGCCGATCCGTCCAAATATTCGCCACCAACCTCTCACAATTAGAACTTTAACTCTATTGAGATCACTTTTTATTCACTTTGGAGTTTTACAAATATTTAATATTTTGTTTACACTTAACTGGTTAGACCTCTTACCTAAAACTTAATAACAATAAGTGATCTCTGAAAAGGAAATCGATCATGAACATATTGCTCTCCCTACTCGGCATGACCGCCATCTTAGGCGTCTGTCTTTACCATAGAGTTAGTCTGGTACGTGCATTAGTTGTATTAACCGGCGCAATGGTAGCATTAACACTGCTTGGCGGCGTGGCTGTTACTGGCTGGCTTTGCTATCTATTAGCCGTTGCGATCTTTGCTGTACCGACCATTCGTCAGACACTGATCAGCCAAAAAGCACTCTCTTTATTTAAGAAAGTTCTGCCAGCGATGTCTCAGACAGAAAAAGAAGCACTAGAAGCTGGCACAGTATGGTGGGAAGCAGAGCTGTTCAAAGGCAAACCTGAATGGAAGAAGCTTCAGAACATTGCTGACCCAAAACTCTCTGAGGCTGAGCAAGCGTTTTTAGATGGTCCAGTAAATACCGTGTGTGAAATGGTCAACGATTACCAAGTGACACATGAGCTTGCTGATTTGCCACCAGAAGTATGGCAATACCTGAAAGACCATAAATTCTTCGCCATGATCATCAAGAAAAAATACGGCGGCTTAGAGTTCTCAGCTTACGCTCAATCTTTGGTTCTACAGAAGTTGACGGGTGTTTCTAGTGTATTGTCATCGACGGTTGGCGTACCTAACTCATTAGGCCCTGGTGAGCTTTTACAACACTACGGTACAGAAGAACAAAGAAACCACTACCTGCCTCGCTTAGCGGAAGGTAAAGAGATCCCTTGTTTTGCACTAACTAGCCCAGAGGCAGGCTCTGATGCTGGCTCTATTCCAGATTACGGTGTGGTTTGTAAAGGCGACTGGCAAGGCGAAGAAGTACTCGGCATGCGCCTAACTTGGAACAAGCGTTACATCACTCTCGCGCCTGTCGCGACGGTATTAGGCTTAGCTTTTAAACTTCGTGACCCGGATGGCCTGCTTGGTGATCAAAAAAATCTTGGTATCACTTGTGCGCTTATCCCAACGGATTTAAAAGGCGTAGAGATTGGCAACCGCCACTTCCCACTAAACGTACCTTTCCAAAATGGCCCGACGCAAGGCGACGATATCTTCGTGCCTATCGATTTCATCATTGGCGGTCAGAAAATGGCCGGTCAAGGCTGGCGTATGCTGGTTGAGTGCCTGTCGGTTGGTCGTGGTATCACACTGCCTTCAAATTCAACTGGTGGCATCAAGTCTGCCGCGCTTGCAACTGGCGCTTACGCTCGTATCCGCCGTCAGTTCAAACAGCCTATTGGCCGCATGGAAGGGGTTGAAGAGCCACTTGCACGCCTTGCAGGTAACGCTTATGTAATGGACGCTGCAAGTAACCTAACCGTTGCGGGCATCGACCTTGGTGAAAAGCCTTCGGTTATCTCTGCAATCGTTAAGTACCACTGTACTCACCGTGGCCAGCGCAGCATCATTGATGCGATGGATATCGTCGGTGGTAAAGGCATTTGTTTAGGCCCATCGAACTTCCTAGCTCGTGGCTACCAAGGCTCGCCTATCGCGATTACGGTTGAAGGCGCAAACATCCTGACTCGTTCAATGATCATCTATGGTCAAGGTGCGATTCGCTGTCACCCTTACGTACTGAACGAAATGGAAGCGGCTTATTCTGAAAGCAGCGATGCGCTTGATAAGTTTGATTCAGCGTTAGCAGGGCACGTTAGCTTTACGATGAGCAACCTAGTCCGCAGCTTGTGGTTTGGTTTAACCGATGGTCGTGGTTCTGATGCGCCAACACCTTCAAATAAAACAGATAAACAGACACAGCGTTACTACCAACAGCTAAACCGCTACAGTGCAAACCTAGCGCTACTGTCTGATATTTCAATGGCAGTTCTAGGCGGATCACTGAAGCGTAGAGAACGTTTATCAGCAAGACTGGGTGATATCTTAAGTCAACTTTACCTCGGTTCAGCAACGTTGAAGCGCTTTGAAAGTGAAGGCAGCCACGCTGAAGATCTACCGTTAGTACATTGGGGGATGCAAGATAGCTTACGTCAGACTGAAGTGGCGATTGATGAGTTCTTAGCGAACTTCCCTAACCCTGTGATTGGTCGTCTGCTTCGTGTTGTGCTAATGCCATTTGGTCGTATCCGTCGTGCTCCAAACGACAAGCTCGATAGCAAAGTTGCGCACATTCTACAAACACCAAGCGAAACACGCTCTCGTATAGGTCGCGGCCAATACCTAGAAGCGACGGAATACAACCCAGTAGGTAAGATTGAAAAAGCGCTAGAAGTGATTCTTCAAGCTGAACCTCTGTTCGACAAAGTCTGCAAAGAGACACATCAAAAACGTGCCTTCTTACGACTTGATCTTGTTGCTCAGTTGGGACTTGAGAAAGGTATCTTAACGCAAGACGAAGCAAATCTTCTGATTAGCGCTGAGGAACATAGACTGTACACGATTAACGTGGATGACTTCTCACCAGAGGAGCTTGCAGCAAAATCTCAGTACCCAGACCAATCGATTGATAACGTCGCTTAAGGCCAGAAAAAGAAACAAAAACGGGACTCCTATGAGTCCCGTTTTTTTGTTCATGATTTCGTTGCCACAAATTCCAATGCTTTATCTAGCAGCTTATTCTCTCTAGACAATCTAATCATCTAAGCGAGTTACTTGGGCGCCTTGAGCTGCATCTCAGGTAACGCTTTTTTCTTCGCCTTGACCTTACGAACCACAAACCAAATCAATAAGCCCAATAGAATAGCGACCACATTACCCACCGCAATAATGATCATACTGCGCTGTCTGTCATCTTCACGTTTTTGAAGGATCATCAACTCTGTTGCGATACGCTTCTGTTCAGCAAGAGCTTCTTCTTGAAGACGTCGTGACTCTGCTAAGTCGATATCTTCAACAACGCTGTACGACTGCTCGGTAATTGGAAAAATCAGCGGGCGCTGACTTGAAGCATCAGTGGCATAAACCATCCCTGACCAATTATAAATTCCTAAATCGCCATTATAAGGCACCTCTAAAGCGACTTTCATTGCGTCGACTTCAGCTTGCCCCTGCTTGTACATCACATATTCATCAGGAGCCTTGTGCTCAACATGAACCGCTAACGAGCTCGGTGCGATCATCCCCTGTTCACCAGACACCACAATAGTATGAGGTAAACCCTCTTTTCGTGATTGAATGAAGGTGCTAGTGATCGGTGTTGGGTAAACCAAGACTTCTTGCTCTTGCGCTCGCAGGAACACGCCATTACCAGAGGTAATACGCGCTCGGTATTTACCGGGCTCGATATCAATTGGCAAAGAGACAGTGAACACACCATCTCCGGCCTTTTCATCAAGATCAGCGCCATCATCGGCAAACTCGCCCATCACAACCGGCACCGGGCGCGCTTCTCTCACCAAAGACTCTTCGTTTTCAACAAACTTAGTAAAGGTAACCTTAAGCTTCACGCGATCGAGAAAATCGCGCAGCACCAGCGGCTTGCCATCAGAAGTCAGTCGAGCGGTAAATTTGATGCGCTCTGTTTGATACAACTTATCTGGGAACTCATTAGCATCCAAAACAAGATGAGACAGCAGCTTGATATTGTTCTTAGGGGAGACTTTACCTATCGCTTGCCAAGGGCCGGGCATCGGATTGTCGATAGAGATAATGTCCATGGACGATTCTTCGTACCAACGGACATTATCAGCATTGCGCCAAGAGTAGTATTTCTTGCCATCAGGGCGAACCAAAACGACAGGTTTAGAGTTATCGGCTCGATAAATCACAAAGGTGACTTGTTCAATACTGGGATCAACTCGAAAACGGTTGTCCAATAAACTCATTGCGGATTCTGTTGCTGCATGTAAGCCAAAACTTAACAGCAATAAGCAACCGGTAGCCAATACCCTTAACATACTTTCTCCCTACTGACGCCAGAGGCAGCTTCCGCTTTTCTCGACGAGATCTAAACGACTTTGATGCGCTTCTACTTCATCGGCCGTAGCTCGTAAAACCTTTAGGGATTTTCGACCACTTTCTACTCTTCGTATGCTTTCGGCTTCACCTTCCTGTTGACCAGCGTTAAATTGCAGCGAAGTTTGACCACCCGTCATCAATAAGTAGACGTCGGCTAGGATCTCCGCATCGAGCAATGCGCCGTGGAGAGTGCGGTGCGAGTTATCGATACCGTAACGGTCACATAAGATATCTAGGTTGTTTCTTTTACCTGGGAATATCTTCTTCGCCATTGCCAAGGTATCGGTAACTTTACAGTAGTCATCCGTTTTGCCTATCGCTGGGTTGAGCTTCTCAAACTCATAGTCCATGAAGCCCGTATCGAAGGGCGCGTTATGAGCCACCAGCTCCGCACCTTTGATAAAGTCGAGAAACTCTTTATGAATGTCTTGGTATTCAGGCTTATCAATCAAGAATTCATCGGTAATACCGTGAACGCCAATCGCCTCTTCTTGAATCGCACGATCGGGCTTGATGTAGACGTGGAAATGACGCCCGGTCAGCCTACGGTTGATGATCTCTACTGCACCAATTTCAACGATGCGGTGACCCATATAGTGAGGGCCACCTTCTGTATTCATACCGGTGGTTTCGGTATCGAGTACAACAATGCGCTTATTTTCGTTCGAACTGTTTTTTTCGTTCGTGCTTTGTTCTGGAGTGCTACTGGTATTCATAAGGATAACTGTGTCAGACTATGCCGATAATGTGCTTGAGGTAATAGTATCAAATCATGACGAAACAAGTTGAAATTTTCACTGATGGTTCTTGTTTAGGCAACCCTGGTCCCGGCGGCTATGGCATCGTACTTCGCTACAAAAAAGTCGAGAAGACGCTAGCAGAAGGTTTCACGCTAACAACCAATAACCGTATGGAAATGCTCGCCGCTGTCGTGGCTCTGCAAACCCTCAAAGAACCTTGCTCTGTGATTCTGACCACAGATAGCCAATACGTGCGTCAAGGCATCACACAGTGGATTCATAACTGGAAAAAGCGTGACTGGAAAACAGCCGACAAGAAACCGGTTAAAAATGCCGATCTGTGGCAAAGGCTCGATAAAGAAACCGCTCGCCATAACGTTGATTGGCGCTGGGTAAAAGGACACGCGGGACACAGAGAAAACGAAATGTGTGATGATTTAGCGCGAAATGCAGCGGAGAATCCGACTCTAGAAGATACGGGCTATCAACCAAGCTAATCGTCTTTTTAATTAGACGCACATTTCAGAAAGCGATTTATAATTTCTTAAACTAATTGACAATTTCTCAATCGAATTGATAGATGAAAAGCCGACAACTAATCGGCTTTTTCTGTTTTTAGCGGATATGACGCTTTGGCTGAATCCATTGTACGGCGCGTATTGGTTCTAAAACTTGCCCCAACAGGCGAGAAACGTCGCTTAAGGTGCCAATGTGGTTTGATGGGTTTTAGCGGGTAAGTACGCTTACGAGCAACAATAAAGTATTGGCTTCCGGCGAAGGATGCACAACCACCTAAGCTGTTCTCCAACCACGTCCACATCGCTTGATACTTACTCATCGGAAACAGCGCGTAGGTGTCACAATGAATTACTTCATAGTTAAGTACACCTAACCAGTCTTTAATTCGACTTGGCGTGTACATACGCCCACTCCAGGGTAAGCTGTTCTTTCGCCAAGGCATCAAACTGGCAAGCCCAGTGACACTGATTGGGTTGAAGCCGGTGATAATGATATAGCCATCGTCCATCATCACTCGATCGACTTCTCTCAATAAGCGATGCGGGTCATTGCTATAATCTAACTGATGACTCAACACTACAACATCAAAGCTTTTCTCCAAAAAGGGTAAATTATAGCCATCCGCTATCACATTATGTAATGGGTTCTGGATATCTAGGTTTACTTGATGTTGAATGTTGCATGTGCAGCTAGAAATCTCACTACTGAGGCCACCGAGCTTGAGCATATGGTAACCAAATAGCTTTGGGCACCACTCATCGAGTCGAGTTTGAATAGATTCTCTCAACCAGTCTCCATTGTGCAATTGCGCCCAAGTGTAAGGACGTTCAAACTTCTTTCTGCTACGTGCTGGCTTCATCAATAATCTGTCTCACTTATTCTGTCGCACTAATAGTGACTGGAGAACCAATAATGTTACATATCAAAAGCATACCTGCATTTAACGACAATTACATCTGGCTGATTCAAAATAGCGATCGCCGTTGTGCTGTCGTCGACCCTGGTGATGCGGCTCCAGTATTAGAGTACTTGGCACACCATGAGCTAACTTTAGATGCAATCTTGATTACACACCACCACCACGATCACATTGGTGGTGTTCCAGAACTCGTTAGACAATTTCCCGGCGTGGATGTTGTCGGTCCAAGGAATGAACCTATCCCTACCTTAACTCATCCGGTCGATGATGGTGATCAATTAGAACTGTTTGGCGAAGTATTCCTCGTCCTAGGGCTCAGTGGCCATACTGCGGGTCATATTGGTTATGTGGGCGATGCCAAACTGTTTTGTGGTGATGTGTTGTTCTCTGCGGGCTGTGGCCGAATCATGGAAGGCACACCACAACAGATGTTCGATGCACTGAATAAGATCACGGCTCTGCCTCAAGAAACCGAAGTTTATTGTGCACATGAGTACACTGCAGCCAATATCGCTTTCGCATTAGCCGTAGAGCCTGATAACCAACATTTGCAGCAATATCGCGACCAAGTGAACCGACTTCGCGCTCAAAATAAGTCGACCATCCCCACAAATTTGAGACAAGAGAAGTTTGTGAACCCCTTCCTGCGCTATACCGAGCCAAGTGTAGTGAAATCAGTGTCTAATCGCACCGAGCAGACCGATCCTTTATCGGTATTCACCGCTTTACGTGCGTGGAAGAACGAATTTTAACAAATACAGACTTGTCACTCATAGGGGGTGGCAAGTATTATCATCGGCCGTTAATTAAAAAGGCTGTAACATGCGAGTTAAGTACAGCTGGGCTTTGGTATTACTACTTTCTGGTTGCCAATTAACTCAGTCAGAGAATCCAGACCAAGCTTCCGAGCAAACCAACACATCTCCTACTAAAGAAGTTTCTCAAGCGAACGTTTCATCAGAAGCAACAGCCAAAGAAGATCAAAAAGTTGAAGCACCTGTCGTTACTCCACAAACACAAGAAGATGTTTGGAAACGCATTGCGATGCAACTTGAAATGGAAGTGCCAGACCAAAAGAAGGTCGACTACTACCGAACTTGGTATCTCAAGCACCCGAGTCATCTAAAAACAGTATCAAAGCGTGCTGAACCTTTCTTGTATCTGATCACGACTAAGATTGAAGAAAAAGGCTTACCACTAGAATTGGCACTACTACCCGTTGTAGAAAGCTCTTTCGATGCGTTTGCCTACTCTCATGGCAGTGCTGCTGGTCTATGGCAATTCATTTCAGGCACTGGCAAAGACTACGGGCTTGAACAGAACTTTTGGTATGACGGCCGCCGCGATGTTGCCGCCTCTACCGACGCCGCATTGGACTTCCTCTCAGATCTTAACCGACGTTTCGATGGCGACTGGAATCATGCGATTGCTGCCTATAACAGTGGTGGTGGTCGAGTAAACAGCGCAATCCGCAAGAACAAGAAGCTTGGCAAGCCAATCGACTTTTTCTCTTTGGACTTACCAAAAGAGACCAGCAGCTATGTACCTAAACTGCTTGCTCTAGCAGATGTCATTGCCAACCAAGAAAAGTATGGCATCGATATTCCGGCGATCCCGAATAAGCCAGTGCTGACTCTGGTTAACCCTGAAGAACAGCTTGATTTAGCCATTGCTGCGAACTACGCAGGCATTCCTGTCAAAGAACTTCAAGGTTACAACCCGGCTTACAACCAATGGGCAACGGCACCAGAGAAACACCAACAACTATTACTTCCTTTAGATTCAGTTGAGAAATTCAACAAAGAAGTCGCTGCCAATAAAGGCAAAGGCATGAAGTTGGTGCGTTACAAGGTTCAATCTGGTGACAGCATTAGCGTACTGGCAAGCAAATATAACACCACCAGCAAAGTGATCCGCTCTGCAAACGGTTTGAGCAACAACAATATTCGTATTGGCCAGCACTTACTTATCCCAACATCCACCAAAGACGACAAGACATACGCCCTAAGCGCCTCAAACCGCCTAGCAAGCACACAGTCGAAGAGTCGTGGTCAATATAAGCTCAGCCATACTGTAAGAAGTGGTGACAGCCTATGGACGATTGCACGCGCAAATAAGGTCTCTCATCAATCACTGGCTAAGTGGAATGGCATGGGACCACGCGACACGCTTAGAGTTGGTCAAGAACTGGTCATTTGGAAGAACGGCTCAGACGGCGCCATCATCCGTACGATCTTTTATAACGTAAGATCAGGTGACACAGTCAGCGGTATTGCATCAAAGTTCAAAGTAAAAAGTACAGATGTTGTAAAATGGAACACTTTGCAGAACAAAAAATACCTACAGCCAGGACAAAAACTGAAGCTGTATGTTGATGTAACTAAGGTAAGTGTATGAACCCGTCAAGTAACCCACTCGTCATGCTGTTGGATATATTCCGTTCGCCAACAGCTTGTTTCTTAGCGCTTTATCAACGAAGTGCTTGGGGATGGCAACCCTACGTCGTATTAATGCTCAGCCCATTTTTGTTTTGGGGTGCTTATTTTTCGAATGTAGATTTTGCATGGTTAAGTGCAGAGCTCTCGCAGCAACTGGCTCAAACGAACCCTGACCAATTGGCGTTACTTGACAGCAATACCTTACTCGCAAGTGAAATCATCAGCGACGTATTTGGCCGAACATTAACCATCGTTCTATTGGCATTCTGGTTTAACCTAGCAACCAAGCCAAGCCAACATCAGCACAGCTTTTGGCGATGGTTTGCAGCGGCATCGGTTGTTATATTCCCAGCTGTTTTAGGTGATGTAGCAAGCTACGCAAGCCTGATACTCAAGCATGGACATGTGATGAACTACGCTGCCGACTTGAACAGCTTAAATGGCTTGATCAAGTTACCGCTAACTAATGATTGGTCACAGTTTGCTAGCTCATTACCACTGCTTCTGCCATGGTACATCGTGCTAGGTTATGCTGCGGTATTAACGTGGACTGAGTTTGAACGCGGGCAAGCGCTTGTGATTTCAGGCTTACCATGGGTTGGCTACTACCTAATCTGGGCGCTCTACATTTTAATCTTTTAAGTAGAAGAGATAAGGCTAGCGAAGACTCTCTAGCCTATTGTTCCGTTAGATTTCCCAAGGTAACCACCGTGCGAATGGTTAAGTTCCAATGACTAATAGCTAATCACTATTTAGCCTTAAAGGTCACTCGCATAGGGTTATGATCAGAAGCGTCCGTAATGGGCGCTTTTGCTTTTTCTACCTCTAGCCCTCGATAGAACACATGGTCGAGCACCAGTCCTGTAATGAACTGAGTTCTGTTATCTGGCTCAAAGGCAACTTCCGTCAAACCAACCTTCTCCAACGCATCTTTCAATACAGCAAAGCGAGCTTCACTCCAGCTATTAAAGTCCCCAGCAAAAATAACCGGCCCACGATACTTTTGCAGATTGTCAGTTAAGCTCTTGAGCTGAGCCTCGTAATCTTCCGTACCAAAGGTAAAGTTCACAGCGTGGATATTAATCACAGCCAGCTCTTCGCCATTGTTTAGTTGGTAACGCGACCAAAGCGCCGATTTAGGCAGTTGAAGCCAAGGTTCTTCATGAGTATAAGCACAAGCTTCGATCGGTAAATGGGTTGCTAGGTTGAGTACCCCAGCACTTTGCTCAAAGGCCTCAAACGCATTAACACGTGTGCTTCCCCACTGTCCGCTCATTACCCATTGGCGAAGTCCTTCTGTCATACTAGCTTCTTGCAGCAAGACTAAATCGCTACCTGCCGACAGCTTATTTAACTCACTCTGCCAATTATTTCGGTTTTGCTTGTAGATATTCCACACCGTAATGTCTAAGCCATCAGACACATCAATCGCTTTCGGTGCAGAGTTTTGGTAGCAACTGTAGATGTCGTTACTGGTACTTTGAGAGGAAATGATCAGGTTGGGTTTATTCGGGATCACGAAGATAAAATGAAAACTAACGACAGCAAGCGTTATCAATAACGTGATAACAATGATGGTTTTCTTAAACATACAGCACCCTACCAGAGATGAAAAAGGAGCGATAAACGCTCCTTTTAGGGTAATAGTTTTTTTATACGGCGTCTTCGTCTTCTTCGCCAGTACGAATACGTACCACACGTTCAACTTCAGTAATGAAGATCTTACCGTCACCAATTTTACCTGTTTGAGCCGTCTCAATGATGGTATCAACACATTGGTCAGCCACTTCGTCGGTCACAACGATTTCTAGTTTCACTTTAGGTAAAAAGTCGACCATGTACTCTGCGCCGCGGTATAGCTCAGTATGACCTTTTTGACGTCCAAAGCCTTTAACTTCAGATACTGTCATACCCGTAATACCCACTTCTGCAAGTGCTTCACGTACATCATCAAGTTTGAATGGCTTGATAATGGCTTCAATCTTTTTCATGTTCATCCCTTAAACTGTGCGAATGGCTCATTATCGGTTAGCTATAGTAAACATTCAATGAAAAAAGCCAGAGCTTTAAAGCTCTGGCTCGAAATTTATCATCTTGTTTAATCAGCGCTTTGAGAAGGTTTTACTTAAGGCTTGCGTAGTAAGCGGCTAGATTCGCGATGTCTTCATCACTCAGCATTGAAGCTTGAGCCTGCATTACAGCGGCCAAACCGCCGGTGCGCTGGCCATTCTTATAGGCCTTAATTGATGAAGCGATGTATTGCTCGTTTTGACCTTTAAGGTTTGGATAGCCAGGGATCATTGCGATACCGTCTGCACCATGACATGCCGCACAGATTGCTGCTTTAGCTTGACCCGCAGCAACATCAGCCGCCAGAGCGTTACCACTCAATAGTCCAAATCCAAGAACTAATCCTAGTGTAATTTTCTTCATTGCATATTCCATTAATTATTTTTATTAAAGTGACGGTGAATTGTGACATAAACTTTTTCTACTTGCTCCAAAGCGCTTCACAATCTTGACCTTCGTAGTTTTTATCTACGAATAAGCCTAAAACAGCGATCACTCGATCGCCATCCATTAATATCGGCGTTCTGCGTCTTAACCAACTGGGTACTTGGTACTCTTGAAACAACTTCTTAAGCTTCCTGCTATGACCGCGCCCAACAGGGTGTGCTGACAATCCCTCAGGGTTAAATATCACTCGCAGTGTTCCTCTCGTTGTGTTGAGACTAAAATGTTGCGCATCACAGTGGTTAGATACACCATCACTCGCCGCTGAAGTTAAGTGTAGTTCCCCTAAACCGTCAGGCAAAACTAAGCTCTCTTCCATCGAGATATCACTTTGCCAGTTCGACAAGTCTTTGGTCTCTTTTACGACATGGAGCTGATGATTAAAACGTCTAACCTCAACCTCATTCAACACCAGCTTAGGGTTGGCGTCTGCCTGAGCACATGCCACCTCATCCCATATAAGTTTGAGCTGCTTTTGGCTCGGCATCGGTTGATTACAGCGGCTCAGCCACATTCTTAATAAGCGTGCACGCAGTAAATCAGAGTACTGAGATAATACCTCAATACTTAAGCTGTGCTTCTCAGTCAAAGCTTGTTGTAAGTGAGATTCTAACAACTCATCCAACAGTAACTCTTGCTCTGCACATAGCTGAGCACTACGACTGACCGATTCTCGAAAACTAGGCCAACGCTCGGTCAGTGTCGGAGTGACTTGATGACGAATAAAATTACGGTCAAAGCGAACGTCTTGATTACTCTCATCTTCTACCCAAGTTAAAGCCATATCGCGCGCCGCCACTTCAATATCCGTTCTCGTCACCGACAGCAGTGGGCGAACGATATGAGCACCTGAAAATGGCATCACTTTCGCCATTGAAGAGAGCCCTTTCGGACCACTGCCACGCTTAAGAGCTAACAAGAAGGTCTCGACTTGGTCATCGATGTGCTGGCCTGTCACTAACACATCACCTTGTCTAATATGCTTTTTAAGGGCTTGGTATCGCGCGTCTCGAGCCAGCTTTTCAACGCTTTCTCCACGGCTAATATCTAGCGAGACTCGTTCAATGAACAAGGATACCGACAAAGCATCACACCATGTTTTGCACTGCTCTGCCCAATAATCAGCATTGTTGCTTAAGCCGTGGTGAACATGTACCGCACAGCAATCGATGTGATGGGACTTAGCGAATTGGGCAGCCAACTCCAACAACACTCGTGAATCGACACCACCACTGAAAGCGACGATCAACCGACAAGGCTTAAGCGCGCTTTGATCAAGTACAGATGTGAAGGTATCAATTAAGTGTGTCATGAGGCTAATAAACCAAGAGATCGTGTGTTAAGGGATAATGTTTTAATAATAAAAAAGGGTTGGCACTGAGTCCAACCCTTTCATCATTTGTTCGTATAGCTAGCCTTATCGCTAAGGCAAGTTATCAGCAGTAGCCGTAGCTCATTAGACGTTGGTAACGACGCTCAAGCAGCGTTTCGTTATCAAACTGCTCTAGCTCTTCTAGCTGTTTAACTAACATGTCTTTCATGTTTTGAGCGGTTTGTGCAGGGTCGCGGTGCGCGCCACCTAGAGGCTCAGGAATGATTTCGTCGATAAGCTCAAGCTCTTTAAGACGAGGAGCAATCAGGCCCATCGCTTCAGCTGCTTGTGGTGCTTTATCTGAATCGCGCCATAAGATTGAAGCACAACCTTCTGGAGAGATTACTGAGTACGTAGAGTACTGAAGCATGTTCACGTAGTCACCAACACCAATCGCTAGTGCGCCACCAGAACCGCCTTCACCCACAACGTTACAGATAACAGGAACTGAAAGGCCAGCCATCACTTTTAGGTTTTTAGCGATAGCTTCAGATTGACCACGCTCTTCAGCACCAACACCTGGGTATGCGCCCGCTGTGTCGATGAAAGTAATAATAGGCATGTTGAAACGCTCAGCAGTTTCCATTAGACGTAGCGCCTTACGGTAACCTTCTGGCTTTGGCATACCAAAGTTACGGATCACTTTCTCTTTAGTCTCACGACCTTTCTGGTGACCAATAACCATAACAGGACGGCCATTTAGACGAGCCATACCACCCACAATAGCTTTGTCGTCAGCGTAAGCGCGATCGCCCGCCATCTCTTCAAACTCTGTGAATGCATGCTCCAGGTAATCTTTGGTGTAAGGACGTTGAGGGTGACGAGCAAGTTGAGCTACCTGCCATGCACCTAAGTCACTAAAGATTTTCTGTTTAAGCTCTAAGCTTTTTTTCTCTAGTTGTTCGATTTCTTTGTCTAGATCTACCGCTGTGTCACCACCGTGACGCGAAACGTCACGTAGCGCTTCGATTTTTGCTTCAAGTTCAGCGATAGGCTTTTCAAATTCTAGAAAGTTCAGGCTCATCTATGAATCCTTGTTGATTCAGCTCCGCATTCGCGAAGCTAAATTTTAGTTAAATTCGAGTTCTACTTGGCTATTTCCAAGCAGCTGTTTTAATTCGTCTAGTAATGTATCACTTGGCGTCACGCGCCATTCTGTGCCCAATGTTAACCGCGCTCTAGCGTCGGCACGCTGGTAGTATACATTGACTGGGACCGTTCCGGCTCTATAAGGTTCTAAGATTTGACTAAAGCGTTCAAAAAATTGACCGTTAATTTGGGATTGGTCGATAGATATCGACACCCCACGAGCATATTTCTCACGGGCGCTTCCTAAGTCCATGACCTCGCGCGCGGACATTTTAAGCCCGCCATTGAAATCATCAAAGCTGACCTGTCCGGAAACGACCACAATTTTGTCTTTTTCGAGCAATTCTGCGTAGCGATCGAGCGCATCCGAGAACAACATCACTTCCATTCGGCCCGAACGGTCATCAAGTGTCATCAAACCAATTCGCGTGCCGCGCTTCGTCGTCATTACTCTCGCAGCAATCACCAAGCCTGCAATTGTTAGTGATTGGTCACGACGCGTTGGCGTGGCATCTTTCAAACGACAGCTAGTGTATTTCGCTAACTCTTTGATGTAAGCGTTAACCGGGTGACCCGTTAAATACAAACCAAGCGTTTCACGTTCACCCTCAAGCCAAATCTTCTCAGGCCATTTAGGCACTTGGGTATACTTGTGTTCAACCTCTTCCGGAGCGTCGGTCAACACGCCAAACATATCAGATTGACCAAAAGACTCGGCATGGTGATGTTGACTCGCTGCCTTCACCGCATCTTTCAAAGATGCCATCATCGCCGCTCGGTGAGGACCTAATCTATCTAAGGCTCCGGATAGAATCAACTTTTCGATAACACGTTTATTAACCTTCTTCAGATCAAGACGTGCACAGAAGTCGAATAAGTCTTTAAAGTAACCACCTTTATTTCGCGCTTCAATAATCGCTTCAATAGGGCCTTCACCGACCCCTTTGATCGCACCGATGCCATAAACAATCGCGCCATCTTCATCCACGTTAAAGCGGTACAGACCCGAGTTGATATCTGGTGGTAAAAGCTTGAGCTTCATACGGAAACATTCATCAACAAGGCCAATAACCTTCTCGGTGTTATCCATATCTGCCGTCATTACCGCAGCCATAAATTCCGCTGGGTAGTGCGTTTTCAGCCATAGCGTTTGATAAGAAACCAGTGCATATGCTGCGGAGTGAGATTTGTTAAAGCCGTAGCCCGCAAATTTCTCTACCAAGTCAAAGATCTTCATGGCCAGCTCGCCATCAACACCATTGGCTTCAGCACCCTCTTTAAAGGTACCACGCTGCTTTGCCATCTCTTCTGGCTTTTTCTTACCCATCGCACGACGCAACATATCCGCTCCGCCAAGCGTATAACCAGCGAGGATCTGTGCGATTTGCATTACCTGTTCTTGGTACAGGATGATGCCGTACGTAGGTTCTAGTGTCTCTTTAAGCGATTCGTGCTGCCACGTTTCATCTGGGTATGAAACCGCTTCTCGGCCGTGCTTACGGTCGATAAAGTTATCTACCATGCCTGATTGCAGAGGACCCGGACGGAACAAGGCTACCAATGCGATAATATCTTCAAAACAGTCGGGCTGTAGACGTTTGATAAGGTCTTTCATACCACGCGATTCCAGCTGGAATACCGCGGTGGTTTCAGAATTTTGTAATAGGTTAAATGACGCTTGGTCATCAAGAGGAATCGACTCGATACGAACCGGTTCTTTCCCCTCTTTCTTCAAACGTGGATTCACTAGGCCTAACGCCCAGTCGATGATGGTCAGGGTACGCAGCCCCAAGAAGTCGAACTTAACCAAGCCAGCCGTTTCAACGTCATTCTTATCGAACTGCGTTACTGGGAAGTTACCTTCTGCGTCGGCATAGATTGGCGCAAAATCGGTGATCGTGGTGGGTGAGATAACAACACCACCTGCGTGCTTACCGGCATTTCGCGTACAACCTTCAAGGATGCGACACTTATCAATCAGCTCACGAACTTCTTCATCGCCATCGTAAAGCTCTGGCAATGCAGGTTCAGCAAGGAATGCTTTCTCTAGCGTCATACCCGGGTCTGGCGGTACAAGCTTTGAAATTCGATCGACGAAACCAAACGGGTGGCCCAATACACGGCCTACATCGCGGATTACCGCTTTTGCCGCCATGGTACCAAAGGTGATGATCTGAGAAACGGCATCACGACCGTACATTTCAGCCACGTGATCAATAACTTGGTCACGCTTATCCATACAGAAGTCGATATCGAAATCGGGCATGGATACACGTTCTGGGTTCAAGAAACGTTCGAAAAGTAGATCGTATTCAAGTGGATCGAGATCGGTGATATCCAAGGCGTAAGCGACTAGAGAGCCGGCACCAGAACCACGGCCAGGACCTACTGGCACATCGTTGTCTTTTGACCACTGGATGAACTCCATTACGATCAAGAAGTAACCTGGGAAACCCATGTTGTTAACAACTTCGAGCTCAATCTTGAGTCGCTCATCGTATTCCGGTCTGCGCTCAGCACGCACTTTTTCATCTGGGAATAGGAACGCTAGACGTCGCTCAAGGCCTTCTTCAGATTTCTTGATCAAGAAGTCTTCAATCGCCAAACCTTCCGTTGGGAAGTTAGGCAGGAAGTACTCGCCCAGACGAACCGTTACATTACAACGCTTAGCAATCTCAACACTGTTCTCAAGTGCTTCAGGAATGTCTGAGAACAGCTCACACATCTCTTCTTCACTACGTAGATATTGCTGCGCGCTGTAGTTCTTAGGGCGACGAGGATCGACCATAGTGAAACCATCATGGATCGCCACGCGGATTTCGTGAGCATCAAACAGGTCTTCAGTTAGAAAAACCACTTCGTTGGTTGCGACAACAGGCAGGTCTTCCTGTTCAGCAAGCTCTAACGCAAAGTGTAAGTATGACTCTTCATCTGGTCGTCCGGTACGAATCAGTTCCAAGTAAAAACGATCGGCGAAGTACGTTTTGTAAAACTCGACGCTGCTTGCAACCAAGTCACGGTTACCTTTCAGCAACGCCTTACCAATCTCACCTTCTTTGGCGCCCGATAGAATGATCAGGCCTTCTGCATTCTCAATTAGCCACTCTTTATCAATAACAGGCTGATGTTGAACATGACCACGAAGGTAAGCTTTTGAGATGAGTAACGTTAGGTTGTTATAACCTTTATTGTTCGTTGCGATAACGGTGAGCTTGGTCAACTCGTCACCGAATTCTGGAGACTGCATCAAGAAGTCAGCACCAATAATAGGTTTAACCCCACACCCATGGGCAGTACCGTAAAACTTCACTAAACCACACAGGTTGGTAAAGTCGGTCAATGCTAGAGCAGGCATACCCATTTCAGCGACTTTTTTAACTAATGGTGGCACCTTGGATAGGCCATCCACCATCGAAAAGTCACTGTGTACGCGTAGGTGAACAAATTTTGGATCTGACATTATTTTTCCTGAGTTCTAGGTTTGAGCCTAGGATTACAACTGTGTGTATTCTATTTTTTTCTAATACAAGTTAGCAACTTTATTCGATGCTAAGCTCTAGTTAACGTAAAGCTCTAATCTATACCAAGAATACGTTTTACTGGCTTAAAGCTCTTGCGGTAATGCTCGGTTACACCATGTTTTTCAATCGCTTCGAAATGCGCTTTGGTCGGGTAACCTTTATGCTTAGCAAAACCAAACTCTGGATGAAGTTTATCAAGATCTTCCATCTCTTGGTCACGAACGACTTTTGCGATAATAGACGCCGCACTGATTTCAGCCACTCGCAAGTCCCCCTTCACAATCGCAAGACCATCCATCGGCAGTTCTGGGACTCGGTTTCCATCTATCAACGCCATATCAGGTTGAACGCTCAACCCCGCGATAGCTCGCTGCATAGCAACCATCGTCGCTTGCAGAATATTCAACTCATCAATTTCTTGTGGAGAACAACGACCGACAGACCACGCCAAAGCTTTCTCTTTGATTTCAGGAAGTAACGCAAGACGCTTTTTCTCAGACAATTTCTTTGAGTCGTTCAAGCCTTCGATTGGGTTGTTTGGATCAAGGATAACCGCAGCGGTCACCACGTCGCCAACCAAAGGGCCACGCCCTACTTCATCCACGCCAGCAAACAGCTGGTAACCTTGCGGGTATTCAAATGGAGGAAGCTCTTTTTTTTCTTTTACTGCCATAACTAATCTCTTAATGTTCTGTAAATAAGCGCTTTATGCTTCAACAAAAGGTCGGTCAATCAATTTCAATACTGCGTTAGCGGCTTGTTTGTCTGCGTCTTTGCGGATCCAGTGATGCATCTCGGTAAAGCGTTTGATCAAGGCACTGTTATCGGCTGATAGCATTTTATCGACAGACGGGAACAAAAAGTCTGGGTGGCACTCTTCAAGAATATGCTCTTTCACGATCTCTTCACCAGCCAAAATATTCGGCAGTGACACAAACTCAGTGATCGCCAATTTCTTAACAATGTACCCCGTCAGCTTATTTACTTTGTAACCAACCACCATAGGGCGTTTAAGCAACATACATTCAAGAGCCACGGTACCTGAAGCCAAGAGCACAGAATCAGCGGCGGTAATCACGTTGGTTGCCGTATCTTCGACTAACGTGAATTCAAGCTCAGGTGCGGTCGATTGCCAGATTTCAGTAAACTGCTTTTTACGCTGCTCGTTAACGAGCGCAACAACAAAATTGATATCCGGATACTTCTGCTTGATACGTTGGCAAGTTTCGATAAATGGCTGAGCAATCAAACCCATCTCACCACCACGACTACCCGGTAATACGGCTAACCACTGCTTGTCTTGATCAAGACCTAACAGCTCTCGAGCATCTTGTTTACTAGGCTCTAAAGGAATCGCGTCTGCCAACGTGTGACCAACAAACTCACAGGCAACGTTATATTTATCGTAGAACGCTTTTTCGAACGGCAAGAAAGCCAAGACTAAGTCGGTTGCTTTGTCGATTTTAAAGATACGCTTTGGACGCCAAGCCCACACTGAAGGGCTCACGTAATGCACCGTTTTGATACCAGCGTTCTTAAGGTCTAACTCAAGCCTTAGGTTGAAATCGGGCGCGTCGATACCGACAAAGACATCGGGTGGATTTTGAGTGAAATACTTAACCAGCTCTGCTTTTACTTTTAACAAGCGAGGTAAACGGCCAAGCACTTCAACTAAGCCCATAACGGCCAGCTCTTCCATCTCGAAAAGAGACTCACAACCAAGGGCTTTCATTTTCGGCCCGCCAATGCCAACGAACTCTGCATTCGGGTATTGTGATTTGATCGCTTTGATAAAGCCTTCACCAAGCGTATCGCCAGACAGTTCGCCGACAACAATGCCTACGCGCAATGGTTCATTCGAAACGAAGTCCGAGCTATTGGTTGCTGCTTCTTGCTGTGCCATAGTTTTTCAATTCCCTTGTTGCCTAAAACAAAAAAGACCGCCTAACGAGTAGCGATCTTTTTGTTATACCATTCTGATGAAGTAGTTATTGCCATACTCACATTGATTGGTACATAACCATATCGAGTATTAACGAATAATACCGCGCTCAGAGTTCTCTAGCATTTCAAGCATAGGCGCTACCGAAGTAAACTCTTTTGCCATTTCAACTAAAGCCACTTTCGCTTCTTCAAGTGTTTTACCTGAACGGTATAACTCTTTGTACGCCTTCTGTAGTGCACGAATTTCAGGTTTTTCAAATCCGTTACGCTTCAAACCTACTAGATTAAGACCGAATGGAGCCGCGTGGTTACCCTGTGCAAGCACGTACGGCAGTACATCTTGAACAACTGCAGAACAACCACCAATGTATGCGTAAGCACCAATTGAGCAGAATGGGTGAATCGCAGAAAGTGCCATAACACCAGCGTAGTCGCCAACCGTTACATGACCGCCAAGAATAGCGTTGTTACCAATGTGAGTGTGGTTACCAACAATAACATCGTGCGCTACGTGAGCATTAACACAAAGTAAGTTGTCATCACCAATCACTGTGGTTGCTTTGTCTTGAACCGTACCACGATGGATTTGAACCGCTTCACGAATTACGTTGCGATCACCGATTACAACTGTTGTGTCTTCGCCGCCGTATTTCTTATCTTGGTTTTCTTCACCGATAACAGCGTGTGGGAAGATACGATTTTCTTTACCAATGGTTGTGTGACCTTTGATCACAACGTGCGACATCACTTCAGTGTCGTCACCAATTGTCACATTACCAGCAATGTAAGTGAAAGGCCCAACCGTCACGTTAGCACCGATAGTTACATCACCTTCGATTACTGCTGCCGGGTGAATTTTCGCTGTTTCATGAATCATATTAAAACTCTCTACGAGCACATTTAAGTTCAGCTGAACATACAACTACGCCGTCAACCTTAGCAACACCATTAAACGATGCGATGCCACGACGTTCTTTTAAGAATTCAACTTCGATAACCAGTTGGTCACCTGGTACTACTGGCTTACGGAATTTAGCTTTATCTACGCTAGCAAAGTAGTACAACTCGTTGCCAGAAGGCGCACCGAAAGATTTGAATGCTAGAAGGCCTGTTGCTTGTGCCATTGCTTCTAAGATCAACACGCCTGGGAATACAGGAAGCTGAGGGAAGTGGCCTGTGAACTGAGGTTCGTTAACAGAAACATTCTTAATTGCGGTCAGTGTTTTTTCTTTTTCAAAGCTAGTCACACGATCAACCATTAAGAATGGGTAGCGATGAGGTAGTAGTTCCTGAATTTCAGTAATGTTCATCGTTGTCTGTTCAGTAGTCAAAGTCGTATTCCTATGTATATTCTTTATTTAATTAGAAGGATTATAAACGAAAAAGACTCGCTGTACGCGAGCCTTTTATTAGAAATGCTGGAATTATGATTCCGCGCTCTTCTCAATAAGTTTTTCAACGGTTTTCAAACGCTTGTTCATTTCATCAATACGATGAACTCGCATCGCTGTTTTACGCCAGTCTTTATTTGGCTGTAAAGGAATACCCGAAGAGTACATGCCTTTCTCAGTGATGCTGCGCATTACCATCCCCATACCGGTGATTGTAACGCCGTCAACGATTTCAATGTGACCATTAATCACACAACCACCACCAATAATACAGTACTTACCTATCGTCGTGCTGCCTGCAATGATAGTACCACCAGCAAGAGCTGAACCATATCCGATGTGAACATTGTGAGCAATCTGGAGTTGGTTATCTAGGATAACGTTGTCTTCGATGATTGTGTCATCTAATGCGCCGCGGTCGATGGTAGTACACGCGCCAATTTCTACGCGGTTACCAATGCGAACAGAGCCGACTTGCGGGATCTTAACCCATTCGCCTTTCTCGTTCGCATAACCAAAGCCATCAGAGCCAATAACAGTACTTGATTGGATCAGACATGCTTCACCAATCACAACTTCATGGTAAACACTTACGTTAGCCCACAGCTTAGTGCCTGCGCCAATTTTTGCATTTTTACCAATAAAGCAACCAGCACCGATGATCACATCATCACTAAGTACTACACCAGACTCAATCACAGCGTTCGCACCAATAGACACATTTTGTCCAATAGTTGCATCGCTAGAGATTGAAGCAGAATCAGCAATAGCCGCTGCGGGAGCAGGAGTAGTATCAAGCGCTTGAGCAACCTTAGCAAAAGCAACGTAAGGGTCACTAACCACAATAACGTTGGTCTTACACAATTCGCGCTCACTCTCTTTAACCATAATAGCGGACGCTTTACAGTCACCTAGGTGCTTGCTGTACTTCACGTTAGAAAGGAACGTAATGTTACCTTCTTGCGCTTTATCCATAGGAGCGACTGCTGAGACGGTAATCGTACCGTCTCCGTGTAGCTCTCCCCCAGTAATCGTTGCCAATTCGGCTAAAGTCAGGTTCTTCATAAAACTTATTTCAGTGATTTAATTACTTGCTCAGAGATGTTGTATTCAGGCTTACCGTATTGTAGAGCTTGAATATCAACGATCATGTCGTAGCCTTCTTTCTCTGCAACTTTAGTTACAGCATCTTGAATCACTTTGAACAGCTTCTGCTTCTCTTGTGCTTCACGACGTTGACTTGCTTTTTCTAATGCTTGAGCTTTGATTTTGTACTTGCTGTCTAGTTGGCCAACTTCGATACGAAGCTTCTCAACTTCTTCAGGACCTAGTAGCTCGCCATCACGCTTAAGCTTTTCAATCTTGGTTTTCGCTTCAGCTTGAATGCTCTGTAGCTCAGCCGCTTTATCTTTGAACTCTTCCTGCATTTTTTGAAGAACAACTTCACGCTGAGGTAGAGCCTGGAATACTTGTGCAGTGTTTACATAACCCACTTTTTGCGCAGCTTCAGCAGCTGTTGCAAAGAAAGAAGAGCTAAGAACTACAAGGCCTAAACCTGCTGCTTTAATCATATTTTTCAAAATATTGTCCTTTAAATATTAGAAAGTTCTACCAATGGTAAATGTGAAGAACTCTTCATCATCACCTTCGTAAACTTTAATTGGTTTCGCTAGAGAGAAAACCAGTGGGCCCATTGGTGACATCCATTGAAGAGCGGCACCATAAGATGAACGGTAATTTGTTGGGTCAGAGTAATCGTAGTAGTACTGGCTGCCACTATTTGGTGCGCCGCGGTCTACGAACTCTGTGTCCCATACACTTGCCATGTCGAAGAAAACACTGGTTCGAATCTGGCTGCGCGCTTCATCAGAAGCAAACGGCGTTGGTACAATTAACTCTAAGCTTGCTAAGGCAACCGCGTTACCACCCACTGAATCATCAGTAGCGGTATCATAGGTTGGGTTGTTACCTGTGCTGCTTCCGTAAACGGCTTTCGGGCCAGCTGAGTTAGAACCAAAGCCACGTAGGGTTGTAAAACCACCTGCGTAGTAGTTCTCGTAGAATGGGAACAAGTTATCGTTACCATCTGTTTGACCATAACCATTACCATAGCCTAATCGGCCGCGCATCAATAGTGTGAACTCATGCTTTTTGGTCAGCGGGATGTAATGTTTTACATCGTACTGCATTTTGAAGTACTGAGCATCAGAGCCTGGTACCGTCATTTTAGCGAAAGCACGTTGGTGGTTACCCTCAGTTGGGAAGAAACCACGGTTCAAATTGTTACGCGTCCATGAAATATTGATATCGAAGTCATCGGTTAAGATGTGCTCGTCACCGTATTGGTCGATACTTCTCGCGAACTGTTCAACTTGGATATAAGTCGGTACGTTACCGATCTTGTTGTGCGTATAGCCCACACCAAACTCGATACGGTTCAGCTCATCCATAGGGAAACCCCATGTTAGGCTGGTACCGTAACTTTGGTTGGTATAGTCGACGATGCCCGCTTCAGAGGCTTCAAATTCGTTGTAGAAGATCTTACCGCCTAAGCTCACACCATCAAGGTTCCAGTATGGGTCACGGTAGTCTAAGCTCACGTTCTTTTGGTAATCATTCATCATGGCACTTACGCCAACACGGTTACCTGAACCTGCAAAGTTATCTTGTTGCAAACCAACTTGGAAACTAACACCTGATTCAGTACCGTAGCCAACACCAAAGTTGATACTGCCTGAGTTCGCTTCCTTAACGTTGTAAACCAAATCAACTTGGTCTTCACTGCCAGGAACACGCACTGTTTGTACATCAACCGTTTCAAAGAAACCTAAACGGTTAAGACGGCTCTTACCGGTATCAATGGACTTAGAGTTAAGCCAGCTGCCTTCCATTTGACGCATTTCACGACGCAGTACTTCGTCTTTCGTTGAGTTGTTACCCGTGAATCGAATATCACGAACATAGATACGGCTGCCCGCTTCTACATTGATAACCAACGATACTTCTTTGGTCTCATCGTCAAATTCAGGAATCGTGCGAACTTGTGGGTACGCGTAGCCAGATTCACCAAGAATTCGTTTTACGTTCTCTTCCAAAGACGTTACCGAAGAACCGTTGTACGTATCGCCGTCTTCGAATGGCACTAACGCTTCGAAGTCAGCCTCACGACCGATTAATTCACCACGGAAAGAGACATCTTTAACGGTGTAGGCTTCGCCTTCATCGAGGCCAAGCGTGATGTAAACACCTTTTTTGTCTGGAGAGATCGCCACCTGCGTAGAGTCAACCTTAAACTTAAGGTAACCACGGTCAAGGTAGTAAGATTTCAGCGCTTCGATATCACCGGCTAATACTTGCTTTTGGTATTTTTCATCCGCAAGGAAATTCCACCATGCAACATCAACATTCAGATTGAAACGACTAAGCAGTTCAGAGTCAGAGAAGACTTCATTACCGATAAAGTTGATTTGCTGAATCTTAGCGGATACGCCCTCAGTAAACACAAACTTAAGGTCAGAACGGTTACGTGGCAGAGGTGTCACAACCGCTTTTACTGTCGCGTTGTACTTACCAACACTGTAGTAAAAATCTTCAAGGCCTTTTTCAATGTTACTCAGCGTAGTACGGTCAAGGGCTTCACCTTCACGAACACCAGACGCATCTAGGTTCTGCTGAAGCTGTTCTTCTTTAATCGCTTTATTACCAGAGAATGAGATGCTTGCGATGGTCGGTCGTTCTTGAACTTGAACAATCAATACACCTTCATCACGAAGTACTTTAACGTCCTCAAAGTTGCCCGAAGCATACAATGCACGAATGATCTCAGACACATCGCTTTCATCCACTTCATCGCCAATACGTACTGGCATTTTCAGTAGAGCTGCACCAAGTGCAACACGCTGTAAACCTTCGATCTTGATATCTTGAACTACAAAGTTTTGTGCTCCGTTCGCAGCCACACTAGTGGCCAATAGACTTGCGAACAGAATTTGCTTAATCGCCATACTTATTCTAATTATTCCTTGCTACTACCAATGCCTGTGAGAAACCATTCACAGACGAGTAAAATCGTTAAATATTGCCAGAGCCATCAATGAGAAGAGGATTGCCCCTCCCACTCTGTATCCCATTTCCTGAACTTTCTCAGGTACCGGTTTACGAGTAACGGCCTCAATAGCGAAAAACAGCAAATGTCCGCCATCAAGCATAGGCAGCGGAACCAAATTAATAATCCCTAAGTTAACACTAATCAGAGCCAAAAAGCCCAAGAAGTAAACCAGACCATAATCGGCGGTTGTACCTGCACCTTTAGCGATTGAAATAGGGCCACTCAAGTTGTTTAAGCCAACATCACCAACGATGAGCTTCTTAAGCATTGTCAGTGTCAATCCAATGATTTGACCTGTTTTATCAAATGCTTTTCCTACAGACTCAATTACACCAAATTGTAACTCAAAGCGATAATCTTCTGGCCATTCTGCGACTTCCGGAGCAATACCTGCATAGCCGATTGTCGAACCATCAGAAAGCTCTCGACTTTTTGGTGTCATAACCAATGACTGCTCGGCACCATTTCGCAATACGACCAAGTCCAATGATGTCATTGGATTAGCACGAATTAACTCAACAACCGACTGCCACTGTTCAATAGGTTGCCCGTTAATCTCAACAATTTTATCGCCAGCTTCAAGACCTGCATCGTATGCAGCGCCATCATCAATGATTTGAGCCAGTACGGTCGATATCTCTGGAGAATACGGTCTAAAGCCCAGCGTTGTCATTGCAGATTCAGTTTCTGGGTTGAACGACCAGTCTGAAATATCCAATGTCATTTGTTGCTCAAAGCCGATGTCGTCTTGAGAAGCAACCGTCACTGTCATGGATTGATCACCAATGTGCGATATCAACCCCATATTGACTGATTCCCAATCTGCGGTTTTGATTCCTGAAATAGATTTAAGTTCCATTCCAGTTTCAATTCCGGCTTGTGCAGCAATAGATTGTGGAGTGACTTCACCAATCACGGGCTTAACCGCGGGTACGCCAATCAAAAATACTAACCAATACGCGAACACCGCAAAGATAAAGTTGAATGCAGGGCCTGCACCCACAATCGCCGTTCGTTTCCAAAGCGGCTTCTTGTCGAAAGCGTATTGCTGTTGATCTTCAGAAAGATCGTCAACACGACCATCGAGCATCTTAACGTAGCCGCCCAGTGGAATCACTGACAAGCTGTATTCAGTACCATCACGGCCCACTTTACTCCAGATTGATTTACCAAAACCAATCGAGAATTTTTCAACTTTCACACCACAACGACGAGCGACCCAGAAGTGTCCAAACTCATGAACAGCAACCAGAATGCCAAGCGCTACGATAAAAGATGCGAAGTTCCACAGAATTCCACTCATGCTAGCTGCTCTTTAATAAATTGAATGGCTATTTGACGAGACATATTATCGAGCTCGAGAAGGCTTTCCAAGCTATCTAAACCCTCAGAGTTATGTTGTTCACATACTTTGCTCATAACGTGTTCGTTAATGACAGCAATATCGGTAAACTTCACCTGATTGTTCAAGAAAGCATCGACCGCGATCTCGTTTGCTGCATTAATGGCTGTTGTCGCATGCTGACCTAAGTAGCACGCTTCAATCGCTAACCTCAAACACGGGTAACGACTGAAATCTGGTTCTAAGAAGGTAAGCTCACCCACTTTAGTAAAGTCTAAAGGCTTAACACCCGCCTCGGTACGATTAGGGTAAGACATCGTCAAAGCGATTGGCGTTGCCATATCTGGTTCGCCCATTTGAGCAAGCACAGAGCCATCCTTGTACTGAACCATCGAGTGAATCACAGACTGCGGGTGAATGATGACCTTTAACTGCTCCTGAGAAGCATTAAATAGCCATTTCGCTTCAATGTACTCTAGCCCTTTATTCATCATAGTCGCAGAATCGACAGAGATCTTAGGCCCCATAGACCAGTTAGGGTGTGCAATTGCGCGTTCAGGAGTCACTGATTCGAGTTCAGCCACATCGGTATAACGGAAAGGACCACCAGAACCAGTCAGAAGAATATGGTTAATGCCGTTTTCTTCAAGGTTACAGCGGCCTAGGTTAGTTTGTACGTTCTGCGGAAGGCATTGGAAAATAGCATTATGCTCGCTATCGACAGGAAGCAGCTCTGCACCGTATTTTTCCACGGCGTCGATAAACAACTGCCCAGACATCACCAAAGCTTCTTTGTTTGCAAGCAAGATACGCTTGCCCGCTTTAACCGCAGACATAGTAGGAAGTAAACCAGCGGCACCAACAATCGCGGCCATTACCGTGTCCACTTCCTCTAGAGAAGCAACCTGACACATGCCTTCAGTGCCTGAAAGTACTTTTACGTTAGGGTAACTCACGGACAACACTTCAGTCAGTTGAGACGCTGCATCAGAGCAAGCCATAGCAACATAGCTTGGTTGCCACTTTTCAACTAACGCCAGCATCTTTTCAACATTCGAGCCTGCAGCCAGTGCAACCACTGAATAGAGATCTGGGTTTTGCTCAACGACTTTTAGTGTACTTGCACCAATTGAGCCGGTAGCGCCAAGGATAGTTAGATTTCGCATCACATATGACCGTAGAAATGTAATAAAGGGCAGAATCACTGCCCTTTTTTATTAGAATGCTAAATAAAGCAGAGCAAAGACAGGGAATGCAGCCGTTAAGCTATCTATTCTATCTAGTATACCACCATGACCAGGAATCAGATTACTGCTGTCTTTCACCCCAGAAACACGCTTAAACATGCTTTCAACAAGGTCACCTAGAACAGAAATAACAACGGTCACAAGGGTAATAACAATCATGTGAAGTGGGCTTGTGAATTGGATATCAAACAAATCAGCAAAGATCCAAGCCACGATCACCGCAGTAATAATGCCACCGATAAGACCTTCAATCGTCTTATTAGGGCTTACCGCTGGTGCCATTTTACGCTTACCAAAACTCTTTCCTGAAAAGTATGCGCCGCTATCTGCAGCCCAAACAAGCAAGCAAACAAACATCACCAGTTTAGCACCGTGGTAAGGATCAGCATCGATACCGTTAGCACGCAGGATAACCACACTCCAGAAGAATGGCAGCAGAGTCAGCACACCAAAGGCGTGACGAAGAAGAGAAGAGTCTTTCCATGCAGGCATAGACTTAGGATAAGTCACCGCCATGCCACTCGCGATTACCCACCAAATCGAGCCAATCGTTAGAATGGCGTAGTGAGCAGTAGACAAGTTATTAAGGCTAAATGCATCAAAAGGGATAAAAGAAAAACTTGCAGCACTAACCACAACCGTTGGAATCAACGCTAAATAACGCGATTTGCTTTCCACAAACTGAGTCCACTCCCAAAAACCCAATAGCGAGATTACCGCTAGTGAAAGAATAAATGTAGGAAGTGATAACTCGAAAATACCTAGAATAACTAGGGGAGCTAAAATCAACGCCGTAATAATTCGTTGTTTCAAACCAAAAAATCCTTATTAACTGTCCATCAAAGCTTTAATTTGCTCACCGGTGCATCCAAAACGACGCTCACGGTTAACAAACCAAGTCACAGCTTCTACTAAGCTGTCTTCATTAAAGTCTGGCCAGAATTGTTCAGTGAAATACATTTCGGCGTAAGCCAACTGCCAAAGCATAAAATTACTAATGCGGCATTCGCCACTGGTACGGATAAGTAGATCAACCTCAGGAATATCTGCCATCGTCAGGTGCTGTGTAATCATAGCTTCATCAATGTCATCTACATTAATATCGCCAGACTTTACCTGTTGAGCAATAGAGGTCATTGCTTGCTGAATATCCCACTTACCGCCGTAGTTAGCTGCAATATTAATAACCATACCCGTATTGGTGCTAGTCAAAGCTTCCGCTTCTTCTATCTTCTTTTGTAGTCGATCATTGAAACGACTTTTATCACCAATAACACGAAGTTGTAGATTATTTTTATGAAGCTTTTTAACTTCACTCGACAGCACTGAAATAAACAGTTCCATCAAGATACCGACTTCTTCTTCAGGACGACGCCAGTTTTCGCTACTAAATGCAAAAAGAGTAACGGCTTTAATGCCAAGTCTGGCTGCAGAAGAGATAGTTTTACGAACGGCTTGAACACCGTTTTTATGGCCAAAGACGCGAGGCTTGCCCTGAGCTTTTGCCCAGCGACCATTACCATCCATAATGATAGCAATGTGTTTAGGAAGAGAGTCTGTGAACGCTTGAGAATTATGCATAAAAGAGTGAATCAAATTCTAATAGTCGAACAGAGTAGCATAAAAAAACGCTGCACCGTGAGTACAGCGTTTTTCCGGAAAGAAAAGAATATGGAAAATTAAACTTCCATCAACTCTTTTTCTTTAACAGCTAGAACTTCGTCTACGTTCTTAACCGCAGCGTCAGTTAGCTTTTGAATTTCGTCTTGTGCTTTACGATCTTCATCTTCAGAGATTTCTTTATCTTTAAGAAGTGCTTTTAGATCGCCATTCGCGTCACGACGGATGTTACGGATAGCAACACGGCCACCTTCAGCTTCGCCACGAACGATTTTAACTAGGTCTTTACGACGCTCTTCCGTTAGCGGTGGAAGTGGAACACGGATAACTGTACCCGCAGACATAGGGTTTAGGCCTAGGTCAGATGTCAGGATTGCTTTTTCAACTAGAGGAGTCAGTGTTTTATCAAACACTGTAATAGCTAGTGTACGTGCATCTTCAGCGATAACGTTAGCTACTTGAGTCAAAGGCGTTGGAGCACCGTAGTACTCAACAGTAAGACCAGAAAGTAGGCTCGGGTGCGCACGGCCTGTACGAATCTTTTGCAGGCTGTTTTTTAGTGCATCAACACTTTTTACCATGCGCTCTTGAGCGTCTTTTTTGATTTCGTTAATCACAATTTCACCTTGATTATGTTCTTTCTTCAAGAAAGCTTTTTATTTGGAGTGATAAGGATAAGCTTACCAAGGTACAACACCTCAGTAAGCCCGAAAAATTAGTCAGCGTCGCTGATTAATGTACCTTCAGTTTCACCCATAACCACGCGACGTAGTGCGCCTGGTTTATTCATGTTAAATACACGGATTGGCATTTTGTGATCACGTGCTAGCGTAAATGCAGCCAAGTCCATTACTTTAAGTTCTTTATCAAGAACCGTGTTGTAAGACAACGTATCATACAACTCTGCGTCTGGGTTTGCTACAGGGTCAGAAGTAAATACACCATCTACTTTTGTCGCTTTTAGAACTACGTCAGCTTCGATTTCGATACCACGTAGACATGCAGCAGAATCCGTAGTGAAGAATGGGTTACCCGTACCAGCAGAGAAGATCACAACGCGACCTTGACGTAGTTGGCTGATTGCATCTGCCCAGTTGTAGTCGTCACACACACCTTTAAGAGGGATTGCAGACATTACACGTGCGTTTACGTAAGCACGGTGAAGAGCGTCACGCATTGCAAGGCCGTTCATTACCGTTGCAAGCATACCCATGTGGTCACCAACAACGCGGTTCATGCCAGCTTCAGCAAGACCAGCACCACGGAACAAGTTACCGCCACCGATAACAACACCAACTTGAACGCCTAGTTCAACCAATTCTTTTACTTCTTGAGCCATACGATCAAGGATCGTTGGGTCAATACCAAAACCTTCTTCGCCTTGTAGCGCTTCACCGCTAAGTTTTAACAGAATACGTTGATACACTGGTTTAGGGTTCGTAGTCATGGAGTTTACCTTCCAAAGAGTTGATGATTAACAGTCATGGATAAAAACTGAAGAGCTCAGTTTGCATTCATAACAGCTAAAAGTCGGAAATAATTCATTATTCATAAAAAGACCGCAGCATTTGCCACGGTCTTTTTCAAACAATACGCTAAGGATTAACCTTTTTGTACCGCAGCAACTTCGTCAGCGAAGCTCATTTCAGCCGCTTTCTCGATGCCTTCACCAACTTCTAGACGTACGAAGTCAGATACTGAAGCGCCTTTCTCTTTCAGGATAGCGCCAACAGTTTGCTTAGGCTCCATGATGAAAGCTTGACCAGTTAGAGAGATTTCGCCCGTGAATTTCTTCATACGGCCAACAACCATTTTCTCTGCGATTTCAGCTGGTTTGCCTTCGTTCATAGCGATTTCAACTTGAACTGCTTTTTCTTTCTCAACTACGTCTGCAGGTACGTCTTCTGGGTTTAGGAACTCAGGACGTGATGCAGCAACGTGCATTGCAACGTGCTTAAGCGTTTCAGCTTCGCCTTCACCAGCAACAACAACACCGATTTTCTCGCCGTGACGGTAAGAAGCTAGTGCAACACCTTCAACGAATTGTACGCGACGGATGTTGATGTTTTCACCGATCTTAGTTACTAGTGCAATACGCGCTTCTTCAAATTTAGCTTGAAGAGCAGCGATTTCTAGACGTTCTGCTAGAGCAACTTCAGCAACTTCGTTAGCGAATGCAAGGAAACCTGCATCTTTAGCTACGAAATCAGTTTGGCAGTTAACTTCAAGAAGAGCAGCTGCGCCGTTTGCTTCTTTGATGATGATTGCGCCTTCAGCAGCAACGTTACCAGCTTTTTTAGCTGCTTTCGCTGCGCCAGATTTACGCATGTTTTCAATTGCTAGCTCGATGTCGCCTTCAGCAGCAACAAGTGCTTTTTTACATTCCATCATGCCCGCAGCTGTGCGTTCACGAAGTTCTTTAACTAGAGCTGCAGTTACAGTTGCCATTCTCTATTCCTCAGTAAATTCTAAAAAAGATAAAAAACAGGGGCCTAATTAATTGGCCCCTGATATTGACTGTATTCAGTCCGTTAAGCCACCGATTATGACCGCTTAATATGAACTAAATATGGCTCAGAGCCGCTATTATTCAGCTTCTACAAAACCGTCTTTTTCAGCAGCTACAGCAGCAACATCTTTGTTACGACCTTCTTTAACCGCGTCTGCAGCAGCGTTTAGGTAAAGCTGTACTGCACGGATTGCATCATCGTTACCTGGGATAACGAAGTCAACGCCGTCTGGGTTAGAGTTAGTATCAACTACAGCGTAAACTGGGATACCTAGGTTGTTTGCTTCTTTAACTGCGATGTGTTCGTGATCAGCATCGATTACGAATAGAGCGTCTGGAAGGCCGCCCATGTTCTTAATACCACCAAGAGATTTCTCTAGCTTCTCCATTTCACGAGTACGCATTAGAGCTTCTTTCTTAGTAAGCTTGTCGAAAGTACCGTCTTGAGCTTGCGCTTCAAGTTCTTTCAGACGCTTGATAGACTGACGAACAGTTTTGTAGTTCGTTAGCATACCGCCTAACCAGCGGTTGTTAACGTAGAACTGGTTGCTGTTGATAGCAGCTTCTTTAACAGCTTCAGATGCAGCGCGCTTAGTACCAACAAAAAGAACTTTACCTTTCTTCTCGCCAACTTTAGCAATTTCAGCTAGAGCGTCGTTGAACATTGGTACAGTTTTTTCTAGGTTGATGATATGTACTTTGTTACGAGCACCAAAGATGAATGGCTTCATTTTTGGGTTCCAGTAACGAGTTTGGTGACCGAAGTGAACACCAGCTTTAAGCATATCGCGCATTGATACAGTTGCCATTTTAAAATCCTCTATGGGGTTAGGCCTCCACATCCCCCATGAATCCGACCCCTAACAACTAACCACTTTTCAGCCGTTATCTATGTTGTTGAGGCACCCCGGAACATGTGTCGGAATGTGTGTGATTTAAAGAAATAAGTTAGTGGACACAAAGCTTGTTTCGCCAAGTGGAGAAAACAGTCCTGATGTCCGGCGCGCTTTATACCATATTTTGTCTATCTATGGCTAGAAAAAATTCTAAAAATGGCGACTGCTATACTGAACCGTGGCGGCGAATTTCCTCTGTAAAATAGTGTCCTATTCAAATCACGCTGCACCATTAAACCGAACATTATCCACTCAGATTGAGCAGTATCCACCAATATTGTACGGACATGGTAATGTTGCGCTAAAATGCTGCACTGATAGAATAGCCCAATATGCACACTTAGGTGCTACCAAATTAAGAGATATGCAATGGCTGTAAAAATTAAAACTGCTGAAGAAATCGAAAAAATGCGCGTTGCCGGCAAACTGGCCGCTGAAATTCTAGAGATGATTGAACCTCACATCCAAGTAGGTACAACGACAGAAGAACTGAACAAAATCTGTCACGAGTACGCTCTAGAAAGAGGCGCATACTCAGCACCACTTGATTACCACGGTTTCCCTAAGTCAATCTGTACGTCTATCAACCACATCGTGTGTCACGGCATTCCAGCATCACAAGATGAGACAGGTAGCACAGGTCAATTCAAACCTGCAGTATTGAAAGATGGCGATATTCTAAACGTTGATATAACTGTGATTGTTCCTGATGATGAAAATGCAGACCTAAGCGTTCGTCCACAAGGTTACCACGGTGACACATCTAAGATGTTCCTTGTTGGTGAGGTTTCACCGGCAAACAAGCGTCTATGTATGGTTGCTCAAGAAGCACTTTACGAAGGCATGCGCCAAGTTAAGCCAGGTGTTCAACTTGGTCAAATCGGTACTGCTATCGAGAAGTACATCAAAACAAACAACAAGAACAACCCACGCGCTAAGTTCTCTATTGTTAAAGATTACTGTGGTCACGGCATTGGTTCTGAATTCCACGAAGATCCACAAGTAGTTCACTACAAGAACAGCGATCGCACCGTGCTAAAAGCAGGCATGTGCTTCACTATCGAGCCAATGATCAACGCGGGTAAGTTTGGCTGTCGTCTTGATGACGAAGATAGCTGGACAGTATACACAGCAGACAGCAAGAACTCGGCTCAATGGGAGCACACTCTGGTTGTAACTGATACTGGTTGTGAAGTACTAACACTGCGCAGCGATGATACAATCCCACGTATCATGAAGAACGCTTAGTTCACCGAACTGAGCGCATCAGCCTTTTAAAAATATCCTCGCATTGTCGAGGATATTTTTTATCCACTCAATTTCGATTTTCCACCAGCTTCTGTTAAATTGTTTACTATTCTCATTTGCTTGCACGGATAGCAGACTATGCCTTATCAATGCCCTCTTACGTTCAATGACGAACAAATTGAAATCTGCGAATTAAAAAATCAGCTCGAGATCTTCACGCAGTATCAAAAAAATGAATTTCTGAACCACCATCCCGTCACCGATTTGGTTCTACTGCGCTCCGAATACATGGATTTACTTCTCAATCGTTTGTGGGAAAATTTCGGATTCAACAAACCGCCTCATATTTCACTTGTCGCAGTGGGTGGTTATGGTCGTGGCGAACTGCATCCTTTGTCTGACATTGATATTCTCATTGTCTCGCAAAAAACACTACCACCAGCTCTTGGTGAAAAGGTCAGTCAATTCATTACTCTACTTTGGGATTTAAAGCTCGAAGTTGGCCATGCTGTGCGAACTATTACTGAGTGTCTCGATATCGGCACCGATGATTTAACCGTCGCGACCAACCTACAAGAGTCGCGATTGTTATGTGGTAGTGAAGACACTTTCCAAGAACTAAAACTGAAGATTCATTCCGATTCATTTTGGCCAAGTGAGACGTTTTACAAAGCCAAGATTCAAGAACAGAGAGAGCGTCATGCTCGCTACCACGACACCACCTATAATTTAGAACCGGACATCAAATCGACTCCGGGAGGGCTCAGAGACATCCATACCCTGAGCTGGGTTGCGCGTCGCCACTTCGGCGCGACCTCTTTGTTAGAGATGAGCAAATACGGCTTTCTGACCGATGCTGAATATCGTGAGCTCGTTGAGTGCCAAGATTTTTTATGGCGTGTTCGCTTTGCATTGCATATTGAACTGCGCCGTTACGACAACCGTTTAACGTTCGCGCATCAAGCTCAAGTCGCTGAACATCTGGGTTATACGGGTGAAGGAAACCGTGGTGTTGAGATGATGATGAAAGAGTTCTACCGAACCCTTCGTCGTGTTGCTGAACTGAATAAGATGCTGCTTAAGCTGTTCGATCAAGCGATCATCAATGGCGGTCAAACCCAAGACGCTGAAATTCTCGATAGTGATTTCCAACGTCGAGGTTCGTTGATCGAAGCGCGCAAGCCTGCCCTATTCCAAGCAAGACCAGAAACCATTCTCGATATGTTCATCCATATCGCCAATGACTCGACTATCGAAGGGGTAAGTCCACCAACATTGCGACAACTGCGTACGGCACGCCGTCGATTGAACCGATTCCTGCATACCATTCCTGAAGCTCGTGACAAGTTCATGGATCTAGTTCGCCACCCTAATGCCCTGCACAAAGCCTTTAGCTTAATGCACAAATTGGGCGTGCTCTCTGCGTACTTACCGCAGTGGAGCCAGATCGTTGGTCAGATGCAGTTTGACCTATTCCATGTTTACACCGTGGATGAGCACAGTATCCGCCTGCTCAAGCACATCAACCGCTTTGGTCAAATCGAAAACCACGATAAGCACCCTATCTGCTGTGAAGTCTATCCTCGAGTACAGAAGAAAGAGTTGCTGATCCTTGCCGCTATCTTCCATGACATCGGCAAAGGCCGCGGCGGAGACCACTCTGAGATAGGTGCGGTTGAGGCTTACTCTTTCTGTATTGAACACGGGCTATCGAAGCCTGAAGCCAAACAAGTCGCGTGGTTGGTACAAAATCACCTATTGATGTCAGTAACGGCTCAACGTCGTGATATCTACGACCCAGATGTGATCACCGAATTCGCCAAAAAAGTGCGTGATGAAGAATCACTCGAGCTACTGGTTTGTTTAACCGTTGCCGATATCTGTGCGACTAACCCTGAGCTATGGAACAGTTGGAAACGAACCCTGTTAGCTGAGCTGTTCCACTCAACGCAGCGAGCACTGCGCCGCGGCTTGGAAAACCCTGTCGATGTCAGAGACCGTATTCGTCACAACCAACAAATGGCATCAGCACTGCTGCGTAAAGAAGGCTTCACCGCTCGTGAGATTGAAGTGTTGTGGCAACGCTTTAAGGCCGATTATTTCTTGCGTCACACACATAAACAAATCGCTTGGCACTGTGAGCACTTACTTCGCCTAGAAGACCCAAGCCAACCGTTAGTGCTGATCAGTAAGAAAGCGACGCGCGGTGGCACAGAAGTGTTCGTTTATTGTAAAGACCAAGCAGCACTGTTTGCGACCGTGGTTGCCGAACTCGACAGACGTAACTTTAACGTTCATGACGCGCAGGTCATGGTTAGCAAAGATGGTCATGTTTTGGATACCTTTATCGTACTAGACCAGCACGGCGAAGCGATTGATGAAGCAAGACACAAAGCCGTTGCTAAACATCTGACTCATGTATTGACTGATGGCCGCCCGACTAAGATTAAGACGCGTCGCACGCCACGTAACTTGCAACACTTTAAGGTCAAAACCTTAGTTGAGTTCCTACCAACCAAGAGCAAGAAACGTACCTTGATGGAGTTAAGAGCTCTTGATACGCCGGGGTTATTGGCTCAAGTCGGTGCAACCTTTGCGGAGCTAGACATCAACTTGCACGGTGCCAAAATCACCACCATAGGTGAGCGAGCAGAGGATCTGTTTATTCTGACCAGTGAAGCGGGAGGAAGGCTGTCTGAAGAACAAGAACAGGCACTAAGAGAACGATTAACCGAGCACGTTTCTGAACTCGCACCTTAGAAAGCGAATTCAGTCTAAAAACAGGTTTAATAACCAAATAAGTGTGGGCAAAGATAGAGAGCGATCTTGCCCACAACTTACAATCAATTCACAGATATCAACTATCTAGCTCGTCGTTAGGCTGCTACATTGATCAAGTCAATTACATAAAAGTATTACATTCATAACCTAGAGGTCGCTTATGTATCCAAACCTCACTGGCTTAGGTATCCACGAACCTAAACAGATTGAACGTTACTCCCTTCGCCAAGAAGCGCACAAAGATATCCTGAAGATTTACTTTCGTAAGCAGAAAGGGGAACTGTTCGCGAAAAGCGTTAAATTTAAGTACCCACGACAAGTAAAAAGTGTGCTTGTTAGCGGTGGCAATAATCAATACAAAGAAGTGACAGAGATTAACCGCAACCTCACTCTTGTGATTGATGAACTCAACAAAATCACCAAACCGACGCCAACGGCTGAGGTGGATGTGAAGCAGAAGATCCTTACCGACTTACGCCATCTAGAGAAAGTGGTATCAAGCAAGATCGCTGAGATCGAAGCTGATCTAGAAAAGCTAAAATGATCCCGCGACTAACTATTACTGTTAACTAACCAACATTAGTTATGCCGTTAAGGTTATACAGATACAAAAAGGGCTGATATCACTATCAGCCCTTTGTTTTTTATTCTATTTTCTCTATTCACTTAGACTGGAGATTGCCTAAACACGCGAGACTTACTTAGACAAGCAAGTTTGAGCATCGATTAAGTTAGTATCCCACTCAAAGGTTTCAAACAACCTTAGCCAAGTTTCATCAAGGTTGGCCTTCATCACCAACTCTTCTTTTGTGAAAGGATGGATAAAGCGAAGCTCAGAAGCGTGCAACAACAAACGATGCGAATCTAAATCATCACGGAACAGTCGATTGTGCTTACCATCACCATGTGAAGTATCACCGACAATCGGATGTCTTAGATGAGCCATGTGACGACGCAGCTGATGTTTGCGACCTGTCTTTGGCATCATCTCAACCAAGCAGTAGCGGCTCGTAGGAAAGCGTCCTGTTGAATATGGCACTTCTACTTTTGCTAGCGGTTCATAGACTGTCACTGCCTCTTGCGCTTCTTTGTCTTCTTTCGCGAACTTATCTGCGATCTTATCCAGCTCAACCTTAAGTGCATAATCGAGCGTATCGCCCTCTTCTATCCAACCACGGACAATCGCATGATAGGTTTTTTGCATCTCATGATTAGCGAACATTGGCATCACCTGTGAAGCAACCTCACTCGACAACGCAAACACCAACACACCCGATGTCGGTCTGTCTAAGCGGTGTAATGGAAATACATGCTGACCAATTTGATCGCGCAATGTCTGCATAACAAATTGCGTTTCGTGTTTATCCAACCATGAACGATGCACTAGCATGCCAGCGGGCTTATTCACCGCGACAAAGTACTCATCTTGATAAATGATCTCTAACATTACGCGCATACCTCATCAATGCTCAGAATCGTCACTAGCAATTCCGCTTTCTCTGCCTCATTTTTCCACACTTCACCAAAATAAGGATGAATAGCAAAGCCTTTAGGTAGGCTCATTTGTGCATCCATCATTGCGTTGATCTTAACGATGAAGATCCACTGCAACCACTCTTCAGGTTGTAGCGAATCAATAGCAAAAGGTTCAACGCTCGCCAGAGCTTCATCCGAAGGCGGAAGAACACTCCATAGAGAACATTGGCGCATTTGTTGTTCTAATTGTTGAAGTAAAAGAGGTAACTTTGTGGCTGCTGTCATTTTTCACCAAGTTATTTATCTAGTGACCTTGAAATTGGGGCATAGAGTACCATCTATTTAGGAAAGAAAGTTAGGAGCTTTATTACTATGGAAACGATTCACACGCTCACTCAGTTGCTAAAGAATAGCGGTTGCCAATACGATATCTACGACCTCGGTCGCCGTATCCAGAAGATCGACAACACCCTATTCTCTGATGTTGAGCAGGGGAAACAGCCATACCCGTTTCCACTTCAAAAACAAGCTCACTTAGCGATTAGCTACTGGAACGAACACAAGCAGCCTTGGATCTGGTTCCTAAAATTCAAACTGGACGAAAGAGGCCTATTACATCAAGGTGATGTCGGCAATTTCCTTAAGTTTGTTATCGAAGCGATGGGCACACGTTTGAACGGTGAGATCAGCGAAGAGCAACAACAAAAGCTGTCAAACAACCCATATACCTTCAAGCCTTCAGAAGACAAAATGGCCGTGTTCCATAGCCAAGTAAGAGCAGGTTTAGACCTTGCAACGAGCCAATACTACGAACACGCTCAACACTACTTCACAGGCGATCTAGGCTGGGACAACTGGAAAACCGTTGGCCTACAAGGCATCACTGATATGTGTGCTCGTTTAGGCAGCCAACAAAATGGTGTCGCGATTCGCAAAGCATTGAATAAGCTGCCTTCAGAACCTCTATACGCGACTCTCGGGGCGCTTGAGCATACGCAAATCAATGACAAGCTCGCTCAACGCTTACAAGAAATGGCAGAGAATGAGATTAACAGTCAAGAGCCAGATCTGTTCTTACTGTCAGCACTGGTACGTGCCCTTTCTGGCGCAGAGCAAAGCACAACCAACGCCGTAATTAACCAAGTTCTGGCTAGCCCGCGCTTAAGCCACCAAGAAGTATTGATTGGTTTGGCTGGTCGCAGCTGGCACGCACTGCAAGATCCTGCGATTGCTGAGCAGTTCTTGCTGCGTCTCGCACAAACGGGCAACCAAAACTTGTTCAATCAGTTATTTGCAGATTTAGTGATGATTCCGACACTGAGAATGGTATTTTTACCATTATTGAACTCGAACCCATCACCAGAACTCGCCAATGCACTTGTAGAATTACAACAAGCGGCTAAGTCGCAATAGATACCAGACAGAACAGCTCAGTAGCTCATAACAAAAAGCTCAAATCACGAACGGAATAGAGAGATAAAAGGAAGTATGGATTAAATGATAGATAACTTATTGGCTATTTTGATGCTGTGCTTCTTTTGCTTTCTGTTTTGGCAACAGCGCAGGCAATCCGAGCTTGCGAAAGCTGCCATTGCGAGAAAATGTAAAGAGCTCGACTTACAGCTATTAAGTGTTGCCTTTAGTGGTCATAAACTTAAGATGCGCCATGAGCTCACCACCATTTGGCGCTGGCACACCGTGTATCAATTTGAGTTTTCAGCGTTAGGTGATGACCTGTACCAAGGGAAACTGACCATGGTGGGCTTCCGTTCTATGCGGTTTGAGCTACAGCCTCATAGAATGTAACGTCGCAATACGCGGTATAACTATATTCATGATAAGGGCCAAACTGATCTTGTTTGGTCTCTTTAAATGCAAAGCCTAACTTTTCAAGTAACTTAATTGATGGGTTATGACCAACATTAACGGTCGCGACAACATTCGTTAGGTGTTCTTCAAAACAAACCAAACTAAAGAAAGGTTTTAGCACTTCACTAGCAAGGCCTTGATTCCAAAACTCCTTGTCCAGAATAAATCCCAGTTCATGCTTCCCTTCTTCAGACGAAACAAACAAATGCCCGAGGTATTCGCGGGTTTGGTTGTGGATAATGGCTCGGCAAAAACCAACGTTGTCGTTCAGTATTTCTTGAAATAGGTGTTTTGCAGAGGCAATAGAATGCGGCCCGTTCATTTCAGCACGATTGATGGGGCAGCAATTCAACTTGATAAAGTCATGTTCTAACTGCTCGGTATAAGGTACCAACAGCGTTCTTGAGGTTGCTATCGTCATAAAACACTCCTTGTGTTGACCATTAGCAGAAAAGCAGATGTCGCGTGCTTAGATAAAAGCTCCTGAATTAAAGAGAGCCCCTAGATAGAGAAAAAGCCTTAGGAAAAGAAAAGCCCCGACACCGAAGTGTCAGGGCTAGGGTCTTACTCGCAGCAGTCCGGCTACTAATTAATGCTCCATGCATCATCCATAATAGTGGCTGTAATCCTTCAGCTCTTTCCTTTACTTCGCCGTCCTAGCGGTGTCCAATCATCCTGAAAGCTAACAATCCTAGTTAGCGCACATCACTTGTTCCGTGAGCGGTGTCCTTTACATCGTCCTGATGCTAATCCAACCCTTTAATCCTAAAGGTGTCCATTGTCATTCCGTTGCAGCTAACTTCCTGTTAACTGGCTGTATCCCTACAATGTCCTTACGCTCCATGCTTGACTACTCAATCCTAAGTAACCAAATCTTCATCCTGAAGATAACCAAATCCTTGGTGCTTTCCTGTTCCGTGTCAGAATCCTTCCGACAAGGTTTAATTTACGCGATTTAGGATTTCGGACAATAGATTTGCATCACATTTTGAATTCAAGAAAGTTGTTAATTATATAAAACAATTAAAATTCAACACCTTAACCATGTGCACATCAATCTCTCTAGCGATGTATTCGTGTTATCTCACAACCTTTGTAAGAGATCTCTCACAAGCCATGGGCGGTTTTATGATTCGCTATCATTCACCAGAGCGAGTAAAATGACTAAAGACTAAAAATGGAGATCAACATGCTGACAAAAGATGTTTCTGAAGAGTTGAAATCAGTGCTTGAAGGACTGCAAGCGCAAGGGAAAGAGCCGACAGTTGCTTTAGTTAAGGCTCGTATGAGCACATCCGTTCCGATGCCCGCTTTAATCACGACCATCAAGAGCTGGAAAAGCGCAAATCGTGTTCCTAAAGTTGAAGTCGCGACACAAGAAGAGCCAGCACTTGATCGTGTTAGCCAACTGGAAAAGCAAATCCTTGAACTCACTGCTCGCGTTGCCATGCTTGAAGCTAAACTAACTGATCAATAAGGCAACTGAGCAATAAGTTGACCGATAAATAAGCTAACAGAGAAATAGAACACTATGAAGATATGGGTTGATGCGGACGCTTGTCCAAAGGTTATCCGAGAAACAATCGTACGCGCAGCTGAGCGCACAGGGGTTGAATGTACCTTTGTGGCAAACCATCTGGTTCCCGTTCCTAAACGCAATAACATTCACTCAATTCAAGTGCCAAGCGGGTTTGATATTGCTGATGATGAAATCGTAAAGCGCACTGAACCCGGCGATCTTGTGATTACATCCGATATCCCTCTGGCTGACGAAGTGATCACTAAAGGTGGGCAAGCACTCAGCTCTCGTGGTGAGCTTTACACCAAAGAGACCATTAAAGCGCGTCTGAACATTCGTGACTTTATGGATACCATGCGCTCAAGTGGCATCCAAACGGGTGGACCAAGTGCCCTTTCTCAAACCGACCGTCGTGAGTTTGCCAACCACTTAGATAGAATTCTAGCCAAACGCTAGCTGGCTCATCCGAGCTTAACCTAGTTCTATCTCTCCATAAAAAATCAAAAAACCTGCAAACAATGCAGGTTTTTTTAATATCAATTAGAAGAAGGTTTCCCCTACTCTACAACTAAGGCGTGTAGTACGTTGCAGCGCCTGGACCTACTGGTAGACCGAATACGAATACCCATAGGTAGAACAAGATGCTCCAACCAAACATGAATACCATTGAGTAAGGCAACATTGTCGCGATCAGTGTACCGATACCTAGGTTCTTCATGTAGCGAGTTGCTACGGCAAGGATAAGACCGAAGTAGCTCATCATTGGTGTAATGATGTTGGTTGTTGAATCACCGATACGGTAAGCCGCTTGAATCGTTTCAGGTGCGTAACCTACTAACATTAGCATTGGAACGAAGATTGGCGCTGTTACTGCCCACTGAGCAGAAGCCGAACCGATCATCAGGTTAATGAAGCCACACATTAGGATGAATGCGAAGAACAACATTGGACCCGTTAGGCCGATATCCTGTAGGAAAGTAGCACCTGCAACTGCGAATACTTGACCGAAGTTAGTCCACTTGAAGAAAGCAACAAACTGAGCAGCGAAGAACACAAGTACGATGTACATGCCCATTGAAGACATAGACTTAGACATTGCATTGATTACATCACGGTCTGTTTTCATTGTGCCGGTAACTTTACCGTAAACAAAACCAGGAACTGCGAAGAATACGAAGATGAACGCTACGATACTTTTCAGGAATGGAGAACCTGAAACCGTACCTGCTGCTGAACGTAGAACACCATCAGCTGGAACAATCGTCCAAGCAAGAAGCGCTGAAACCGCTAGCACTGCGATACCCGCAAACTTAAGGCCTTTCTTCTCAACGTCTGTTAGCTTGCCCATTGAATCATTTGATAAATCTTCAGACGCTTCTTCGTCGTTGTATTTACCCAGTTTTGGTTCAACAATCTTCTCAGTTACAAATGCACCTGTAATCGCGATGAAGAAAGTAGAAACAAACATGAAGTACCAGTTTGATTCAGGACCAACGTTGTAAGTCGGGTCAATCATTTGTGCTGCTGTTGTAGTAATACCAGAAAGCAGCGGGTCAACCGTACCGATTAGAAGGTTTGCAGAGTAACCACCAGATACACCAGCAAATGCTGCCGCTAGACCTGCTAATGGGTGACGACCCAAAGAGTGGAAAAGCATTGCTGCAAGCGGGATAAGTACTACATAGCCAAGCTCTGAAGCCGTGTTAGAGATAATACCTGCGAAAACTACGGTTACCGTAACCATGCGCTTAGATGCGCCCATTACCATGCCACGCATCGCCGCAGATAATAGACCTGAGTGCTCAGCAATCGCTACACCTAGCATTGCAACAAGCACGGTACCTAATGGCGCAAAGCCAACAAAGTTTGTCACTAGATTAGTAACAATGAGCTGTAAGCCTTCAGCATTAAGTAAGCTTACAACGTAGATCATGCCGTCAGCAGCACGACCTGGAGCACCTTCTGGACGAGGGTCCATAACAGAGACTTCAAAATATCCAGCGATACCTGAAGTAACTAGAATAGCGACACAGAAGATTGCGAAAAGAGTGATCGGGTGGGGTAATAGGTTCCCCAAATATTCAACACCATCGAGAAAACGGGTAAAAATAGGTTTCTTTGGCGAGTTGTTTTTTATTGAAGCTGATGAACTCATCAGTTCCCTCCTTGTAGTGATTCCTATGCAATTGTGACAAAAATGTTCAAATTGCCAGCGAAGGGTACGCGACAAAATTATCAATTAGAAATTCAAAATGTTACAAAATGTGTAGAAGACGACGATTTTTAACTCTATTTGAACAATTAATTAGCAAATAAATCTACATTAAATACAAAATCTAGATTTATAATTCACAATTACACATTCACTACAAATATAAGTGATAGTATAACCCATTGATTCACTTGAAAATAAAACACACCATACGATAAGTTAATACACAATATCCTGTCAGGTTCTTCTCGAGGGAAAAGAAAAACAGACAAATGAATGAAGTTTGACTTTCCCCTCGTTTTTACACTCGCGTCACATCAATTTGACTGACTAATTCTGAACCGCTTTGAATCTCGGATTGGTTTTGCAGATAACATAATGACGACCTCTGCGCTTTACTATCTGGCAATCAGGATGGCGGCTTTTCGCGCTTTTAAGTGATTTCACAACTTTCATTCTATTTCGCTCCCTTACCTAATTGACCAAAACGACGAGTGAAGTTCGCAACGCGTCCCTCTTTATGTAGCACTCGTTGTTTGCCCGTATAGAAAGGATGCGACTTTGGCGACACCTCAATCGTGAAGTAAGGGCAAATATTGCCGACTTCCCATTCGATAGTACGGTCTGTTTTTAGCGTTGAGCCGATTAAGAAGTACTCATCGACACTGGTGTCATGAAAAACCACGGGACGGTAATCTGGATGGATATTCGGTTTCATTGTATTCCCCTTAAATAACCAACTTGATATGTTATAACACTACAAGTGACAATTGTTATCAAAAGAAAAACAAGCGATTTTATGATATTTTTCCGTCTTAATCGTAATCAGAGAACACCCAACTATGTACACAATTGAACCTGTTGGCTTTATTGAGTCTCCTTATAAAGAGAAGTTCGCTGTGCCAAGGCAGCCCAGGTTGGTACCCACATCCACCTCAAGAGTCAGATTGGTTGATGCAGCAAACTGCCTTGAGTCTGTTCGTGATATAGAGCAATTTAGCCATGTTTGGTTGTTGTTTCTGTTCGATAAGAACCTTGAAGCGGGCTGGAAACCAACTGTGAGGCCGCCTCGACTTGGCGGCAATGAACGTATCGGTGTTTTCGCATCACGTGCGACATTCAGACCGAATGGGATTGGTATGTCCGCGGTTGAGCTCAAAGGTGTCTATCAAGAAAAAGGACAAACTTGGTTGGACTTGGGCAGCGTCGATCTCGTTGACGGTACGCCTATCATCGACATCAAACCTTATATCTCCTACTCGGATTCAATTCCCGATGCACTAGGAGGGTTTGCCGCCGATGAACCTGAAGTGTTAGATGTGAACTTCTCTCAGCAAGCCCAAAGTAAGCTGTCTGGTCACCCGCAGGCACGCCATATCATTCAAGTGATCAAAGAAGTGCTTGGTCAAGATCCGCGACCTGCCTATAAAAAAGGCAAGCCTGACAACAAGGAATATGCGGTAAATTTGTTCAATCTTAACGTGAAATTCGTGGTTGAAACGCTTTTCATCAATGTAACTGACATTGAACGCTTTTGAGATCCCAAATAGGCTGATATTATATGCGGCTATATCAGATTTGCTGTGGTTACGAACGACAGCAAGTTTTCTTTTATCAATGATGAAACGGATACCATAGAATGCGTACCAGTAACTACCTTCTTTCTACTCTGAAAGAGACTCCAAACGACGCAGAAGTTATCAGCCACCAGCTGATGCTACGTGCAGGTATGATCCGTAAGCTAGCTTCAGGTTTATATACTTGGCTACCTACTGGTCTACGTGTACTGCGTAAAGTCGAAAATATCGTTCGCCAAGAGATCGATAATGCAGGTGCCGTTGAAATCTTGATGCCCGTAGTTCAACCGTTTGAGCTTTGGGAAGAGACTGGCCGTTCTGAAAAGATGGGGCCTGAGCTACTTCGTTTCACAGACCGTCACTCTCGTCCGTTTGTTCTTAGCCCAACAGCTGAAGAAGTAGTAACGAGCCTAGTACGTAACGAGATCAGCTCTTACAAACAGCTACCTCTAAATCTGTACCAAATCCAGACTAAATTCCGTGATGAGCGCCGCCCTCGTTTTGGCGTAATGCGTGCACGTGAATTCTCTATGATGGATGCGTACAGCTTTGATATCGATAAAGAAGGCTTAGAAAAGTCTTACCAAGCGATGCACGATGCTTACTGTAAAGCATTCGACCGCATGGGCCTTGAGTATCGTCCAGTATTGGCAGACTCTGGCGCAATCGGCGGCAGCGGCTCTCAAGAGTTCCACGTTCTTGCTGAAAGCGGCGAAGACCTAATCGCATTCTCAACTGAGTCAGATTACGCAGCAAACATCGAAAAAGCAGAAGCACTTGCTCCTACTGAAGATGCTGCAGCACCAACTCAAGAGATGGAACTGGTTGATACACCAAACGCGAAAACTATCGCAGAATTGGTAGAGCAACACGGTCTAGCAATCGAGAAGACAGTTAAGACTCTATTCGTTAAAGCTTCTGATGAAGTAGAAGCAGATATTATTGCTCTGATCATCCGTGGTGACCACGAGCTTAACGAAGTGAAAGCAGAGAACCTTCCACAAGTTGCTGCTCCGCTAGAGATGGCTTCTGAAGAAGAAATCCGCGCACTTGTTGGTGCAGGTCCAGGTTCACTTGGCCCTGTTGGCCTAGAGCTACCATTCATCGTTGACCGCTCTGTTGCTGTAATGAGCGACTTTGGCGCTGGCGCAAACGTAGACGGTAAGCACTACTTCGGTATTAACTGGGGTCGTGATGTTGAGCTTGCTCAAATTGAAGATCTACGTAACGTAGTTGAAGGCGACCTAAGCCCATGTGGTCAAGGTACAATCCAACTTAAGCGCGGTATCGAAGTTGGTCACATCTTCCAACTGGGTAATACTTACTCTAAAGCAATGAACTGTAACGTGCTTGGTCCTGACGGCAAGAGCGTAATCCTAGAAATGGGTTGTTACGGTATCGGTGTTTCACGTGTTGTTGCATCTGCTATCGAGCAAAACCACGATAAATTCGGTATCACTTGGCCAGACGCACTAGCACCGTTCCAAGTTGCTATCGTACCAATGAACATGCACAAATCTGAGCGCGTTAAAGAAGCAGCTGAGAAGCTATACGCTGAATTAACAGCTATGGGTATCGAAGTTCTATTCGATGACCGTAAAGAGCGCCCAGGTGTTATGTTTAAAGATATCGAGCTAGTGGGTATTCCTCACACTATCGTTATCGGTGATCGCAGCATGGACGAAGGTAACTTCGAATACAAAAACCGTCGTACTGGTGATAAAGAAGCTATCGCAATGGACACGGTTATCGAGCACCTTAAAGCTCAACTAGCTTAGTAATCCGATTACTCACTAGATAAATATTGAAAGGCTACCATCAGGTGGCCTTTTTTATGCCTATTTTTTCCCTTCAAAGTCCCTTCTATTTATCAGTAGAGTAAATAACGTAAGTTAATCCCCTGTTCATCTTCAAATCCGTATATTGGTGTCATCAACTTTTTGGACATGCTCACCATTGGAGGTATCGATGGATATCAAAAGCTTACTTAACCAAGCACTTAAGTCAGATCTCGTTAAACAAGGCACTCAGAAACTTTCACAAGGGTCTTCAAGTTTAAGTGACCTTTCTCAAGGCAACAATGGCAAGAGTAGCAGTAAAAGTACACTCGGAGCCTTCGGTGCAGGCGCTGTTGGTGGCGGGCTATTAGGTGCATTAATGGGTTCTAATAAAACCAAGAAAATGGGTAAGAAAGCCGCAGGTATTGGTGGCGCAGCAGCTCTGGGCGCTCTCGCTTACAAGGTCTACAACGACTACCAATCTAAACAAGGCCAAACACCGAATGCCGAGCAAGCTAAATTTGATGAGAACGACTCAAACCATAGCGTACTGATTCTCAGATCAATGATTGCCGCATCCAAAGCCGATGGCCATGTCGATGAAGAAGAGATGGCTAAGATTGAACAAGCCGTCGAGAACATGGGTGCCGATTATCAACTGACTAAATTGGTGTCTGAAGAGTTGCACAAACCACTCGATCCAAGTGAAATCGCTCAACTCGCGACATCACCGCAACAAGCCAGCGAAATCTACTTAGCCTCTTTGATCGTAGCCGACGAACAGAACTTCATGGAAAAGGCGTACCTCAAAGAGTTAGCCAAACAACTCAACCTTGCTGATGAAGTGACTTATCAACTTGAACAGCAAATATCTGGTTAAGCGGTCAATATCCGGCTAATTGGCAAGCTAGCAAGTGATACGTTGAGCATCAACAGAATGAGATATTGAGCAAGAACAAACTAACTCTGAACTTAATCAGATCCACTTTGTTTTTGCTTATCTCTATGTGTATATTGAGATCAGTTATCATTTGGTTAGGTATAAAAATGAAAGTATACGATTGTTGTGATTTGGTGCGTGAACTGTATTCTCAAATTGGCAGTGGCGACCAAGGCTATATCCCGAAAGCGATCACCTGCGCGGTAAAAACATTGAATGACCTTGCTGCAGACGAATCTCTTCCTAAAGAAGCGCGTGAGCGTGCAGCCTTTGCCGCTGCAAACCTGCTGATCTCAGATTTCGAGGACTAATATGAACCTCGCTAATTTTGAAAAAATGGATCCTGTAATGTTGATGAGCATCGTCAACATGAAGCTACGTGACGACTTCGGCGGTGATATAGATCGAGTGGTCAACTTCTACGAGATCGACAAAGCAGCATTGATCGCTAAACTTGCGTCTGCTGGTTTTGAATTCCTTCCAGAAGCCAAACAGTTTCGATAGTCATTTAAAACAAGCTTGATTTTGAAAGGCCAACCTCAGTGTTGGTCTTTTTTATTGGTGATACGTATTGGATAAACATGCAGTTAGCCAATTATAAATTATCTGTCTACATCTATACTTTTATATCTTAGAGTCAACGAGCGCTCCTTGAACCAAAGCGTGTTGTTGTATAGGCTACCTGAAATAGCATATAAAACTCATCAATCAATCTGATGATAGCGAAGGATTAACAATGAAAAGACTCGGACTTTTGGCAGTTTTCGCAGCAACACTGACTGCAGGTTGCGCTTCAAATACACATCAAGACAACTTTCGTGAAGCCTCTTTTGAGCTGTGTAACACCGAAGTCGATATTTACTCAGTAAGCCATGATGAAAGAGTGCGTATTGTCTGCTCTGATGGCTCTAAATTCGCTCTGAAAAGCGAAGACACACTAGAAGTGATGCGTGACATCAATATCGACTACTGTGACGGCGAAGGCTTAGGCAAATTCAACGAGAGCCGTAGCTACTACTCGTTTAGATGTAAGTCAGGTACTTTACTGAGCATCAAAAAGTAAAACCGATACCAACAAACAGCAAAGGGTTGATGTGCAAACATCAGCCCTTTTTTATGGTTCATCGCG
>NZ_JBFRLG010000032.1:0-68694 GCF_041469785.1 Vibrio sp. 10N.286.48.F5
GAATTGACTGTGCCGAATAACTACAAGTAGTTAAACGTATTGGTCACTCAGTTCATTGAAATCAATTTTGATTCCGAAGAATCTGTTTTATCTAACGATAAAACGTTTTGATATTCATCAACGAGTGCCCACACAGATTGATAGGTTTAAATTGTTAAAGAGCTTTACTTGTTGAGCCTTCCTTTTAGTAAGGAGCCTCTCGAAGTGGACGGTCATTCTAGCGGATTAGATTCCAGTGTCAAACACTTTTTCCAGCTAATTTTTCAAAGCATCTTAAATGCTTATCACCGTCTTGTTACTCAGTTCAAACCGCTTGGTTATCCTTGGCAACGGAGGCGCATTATAGAGAGAATAATCCTTTGTACAAGGCTAAAAACGAAAAAAAGCCGCCACCGGCGACCGTTCGAACACTATTCACACAAAGCGTTTAAAATAGGTACGATTAAGCCTTAATTTCGGCCAATCGTACCTACCGTTCTTACTTCAACTATTGGTGAGCAATAATGCGGTCGTTGTTTACTAATAGCTGCACTTTCTTATCTGGATTAATTTTTCCTGCCAGTATCGCTTTCGCTAACGGGTTCTCGACACTTTGTTGAATCGCTCTTTTCAAAGGTCGTGCACCATATACTGGATCAAAACCAACTTGAGAAATTAACTTGAGTGCTTTATCCGAAACTTCAAGCTCATAACCATTGTCTTCCATTCTCTTCTTAAGGTGCTCAAGCTGAATAGCGGCTATCGACTGAATGTGCTCTTGACCCAATGGATGGAACACCACGCTTTCATCAACTCGGTTCAAAAACTCAGGACGGAAATGTTTACCTACCACTTCCATCACTTCATTCTTTATTCCTTGGTAGTCGAGCGTATTGAAGTTCTCTTGAATTCTCGAAGAGCCAAGGTTGGATGTCATGATCACTACCGTGTTTCTAAAATCGACTGTACGACCTTGTCCATCAGTTAAGCGTCCATCATCAAGCACCTGCAATAAGATATTGAAAACATCAGGATGCGCTTTCTCTACTTCATCTAGCAAAATCACTGAATAAGGCTTGCGACGCACTGCTTCTGTTAAGTAACCACCTTCTTCATATCCAACGTAACCCGGAGGAGCACCAACCAAACGAGCAACAGAGTGTTTCTCCATAAACTCAGACATGTCGATACGCACCATTGCATCGTCACTATCAAACATGAAGTTCGCGAGTGTTTTACACAACTCCGTTTTACCAACGCCAGTTGGACCAAGGAATAAGAAAGATCCAATCGGCTTGTTTGGATCAGATAAACCTGCACGGCTACGACGAATCGCATTCGATACCACTTCGACTGCTTCCGCTTGGCCAATAACTCGCTTATGTAGAACACCTTCCATTTTAAGAAGCTTCTCTTTCTCGGCTTCTAGCATTTTAGAAACAGGGATGCCTGTTTGCTTCGATAGCACGTCTGCAATTTCTGCATCAGTGACCTTATTACGCAGCAGCGTCATTTCTTGCATTTCAGCTTGAGTCGCAAGATCTAACTGCTTCTCTAATTCTGGGATTCGACCGTATTGCAATTCAGACATTCGGTTAAGATCACCAGCACGTCTCGCAAAATCCATATCCATACGAGCTTGTTCTAGCTCTGACTTGATGTGTTGCGTGCCAGAAAGCGCGGCTTTCTCTGCATTCCACACTTCTTCAAGCTCTGCGAAATCTCGTTCTTTGTCAGAAAGCTCTTCTTGTAATGTTCGAAGGCGTTTTTCACTGGCTTCATCATTTTCATTGGTAAGAGCTTGCTGCTCGATCTTCAATTGAATGATTTTACGCTCGAGCTTATCTAGCGACTCAGGTTTTGAGTCGATCTGCATACGGATACTCGAAGCCGCTTCATCAATCAGATCAATCGCTTTATCCGGCAGTTGACGATCAGAAACGTATCGATGAGATAGTGTTGCTGCAGCCACGATTGCTGGGTCGGTAATTTCTACATGATGATGAAGTTCATAGCGCTCTTTCAAACCACGAAGAATCGCCACCGTGTCTTCAACCGTTGGTTCATCGACAAGCACTTTTTGGAAGCGGCGCTCTAACGCTGGATCTTTCTCTATGTATTGACGGTATTCATCAAGAGTCGTTGCGCCAACACAGTGGAGTTCACCACGAGCCAACGCTGGTTTTAGCATGTTACCGGCATCCATAGAGCCTTCACCTTTACCAGCGCCGACCATAGTATGAATTTCATCGATGAAGAGAATGATATTGCCCTCTTCTTTAGACAATTCATTGAGGACTGACTTCAAACGCTCTTCAAACTCACCACGATATTTAGCGCCAGCTACCAAAGCACCCATGTCTAATGAAAGTACGCGTCGGCCTCTTAAACCTTCTGGCACTTCATTGTTAATAATGCGCTGAGCCAAGCCTTCAACGATAGCTGTCTTACCAACACCAGGTTCACCGATAATGACTGGGTTGTTCTTAGTACGACGCTGAAGTACTTGGATAGTACGGCGGATTTCGTCATCTCGGCCAATTACCGGATCCAGCTTGCCTTGCTCCGCTCTTTCAGTCAGATCGATGGTGAACTTCTCTAACGCTTGGCGTCGGTCTTCGGCATTTGGGTCATCAACTTTTTGACCGCCACGAACCTGCTCGATAGCTTGAGATAATTTTTGCTCAGTAAGACCTAGCTCTTTAAGCAGGTTACCTAAAGGGCCTTTATCTTCAATTGCGGCAAGTAGGAAGACTTCCGAAGAAATGTATGTGTCTTGACGCTTTTGTGCGACCTTGTCACATAGGTTAAACAAAGTACCCATTGCATTCGACAGTTGAACATCACCACCGATACCACTTACTTTCGGTACACGGTCTAATATTTCGCTTAGCTTTGAACGCAATTGAACCACATCAATATTCAGCATGGTGAGCAATGGACGAATTGCACTACCATCTTGATTAAGCAAAGACACCATTAGGTGCACAGGCTCTATATATTGGTGATCACGACCTAATGCGAGCGACTGAGCATCAGATATCGCAATTTGGAATTTACTAGTGAATCGATCGAGACGCATGCCAACCTTCCTACTCTTAGATATGTTTATCTTATGGTTAGAAGATGGATACGGTAACGCGGATTTTCAAGGGATAAGAATGAAGAATAGAGCTGTTATAAAAATATAAATGAGCTGGATGACTGGTTGCACTAGTTAAAGGTTACTCTAACCAAATAAAAGTAGCTTGGCGTCCAGTAATACCATCACGACGATAAGAATAGAACGCATCGGCATCAGCGAAGGTACATAGATTAGAGTCTGTCACAGAAGTTACACCAACTTTGTTCAGTCGTTGCGTTGCAAGCTGAGACATATTCGCTAGCCATTTGCCTGGTTCAGCTTTGGCTTCAAATGCGAGCTTAGCTTGAGAGTCAAAACTAACGAAAGCTTCCAACACATCATCGCCTACTTCAAAAGCTTGTTTGCCTATTGCAGGACCAAGCCAAGCAATGATCTTATTCTCTGAACCTAAGTTTGAAAACTTTGCGACGGCATTTTCAAGAATGCCACCAGCAAGACCACGCCAACCAGCATGAACTGCAGCAACTTGAGTGCCTTTGGTATCAGTAAGGATTACAGGTAAGCAATCGGCTGTCATCGCAGAACAAACAACATCTTTAGCTGTGGTAAATGCACCGTCAGCATCAAGAATATCTGCCGTAGGGTGTAAAACCGTAACGACATCTGTTGAGTGAGTTTGATGTAGCCATACCGGAGCGGCAGGCATATTAGCGTGTTGCTTAAGCCAGGCTCTGTTGTTTTCAACAAGCGAAGCATCATCCCCAACATGCGTACCTAGGTTTAATCCTTGATACGCACCAGTAGAAAAACCATCAAAACGTGTCGAAGCAAATGCTTTCACGTTTTTTGGTGCATTCCAGTTAGGGATGATCATCGACATGATTAAATGTCGTCTTCCAAGTTTTCGCGCGCATCAACACGTAACGCTTCAGCCATCACGACCATGTCATTTGGCACAGGAGCGTGGAACTCAACTTCTTCACCTGTAATTGGGTGAACAAATTTAAGCATAACGGCGTGCAGTGCTTGGCGATCAAAAGAACGAATCATTGTTGTTAGTTCTTCAGATGCACCTTTTGGAATACGAGCACGACCACCGTATGCAACGTCACCTAGCAGCGGATGCTGAAGGTATGACATGTGAACACGAATTTGGTGAGTACGACCCGTTTCTAGGCGTAGACGAATACGAGTATGCTCGCGGAAGTGCTCAGCAACACGGTAGTGAGTTACCGCTGGCTTTCCTAATTCATTTACATCCATCAAGGTACGCTTAGTTGCATGACGGCTAATGCCTTTCTCTACCACACCACCAGCGGTCATTTTGCCAATTGCAATTGCTTCATATTCACGAGTAATACGACGCTTAGCAAGAGCACGCACAAGACGAGTTTGAGCTGGAACCGTTTTAGCCACAACCATAAGACCTGTTGTGTCTTTATCAAGACGGTGCACAATACCTGCACGAGGCACTTCTGCAATCTGTGGGTAATGGAAAAGCAATGCGTTTAGTATGGTTCCATCCGGTGTGCCTGCGCCTGGGTGTACAACCAGATCGCGAGGCTTATTGATAACCAATAAGTCATCATCTTCGTAGACAATGTTTAGAGGAATATCTTGTGCTTCCCAGCGCTCTTCATCTGCAAGTTCAGCTTGCAAGATGATCTCTTCACCGCCCAAAACCTTAACGCGCGGCTTTGTAATAACTTCGCCATCCACTTGGATTTTGCCGTCAAGAAGCCACTCTTTAATGCGAGAGCGAGAAAAATCGGTAAATAGTTCAGCGACAGCTTGGTCTAAACGTTGACCTAACTGGCTGCTTTTTACTGTGTCTGTTAATGTGATCTGCTGAGCCATATCGAACTTTTTTAAAAACCGTGAGACTAATACCCATTAGTATGGATAAAATAGAATAATTGCATCATTGTATCTGTTACTGGTTAGAAAGTAACGGAAGCTTACGAAATATTTAATTCAAGGAATCGACGCCTGACATGAAACACCTTACTTTATCGGGTCTATTAGCCGTATCACTCTTGGTTGGTTGTTCAAGTAGTGAAGAGATAGTGCCAGATGTACCACCATCGGTTCTCTACTCTGACGCTCAAGAATCACTGCAGAGCGGTAGCTGGCTTTCAGCAATAGAAAAGCTAGAAGCCCTAGACTCACGTTACCCATTCGGCGCCTATTCTGAGCAAGTACAGCTCGATCTGATTTACGCTTACTACAAAAATGATGACTTGGCACTTGGCCTCGCTACCATTTCACGTTTCCTACGTTTGAACCCAACGCATGAGAAACAAGACTGGGTTCTTTACATGCGCGGCTTAACGCACATGGCGCAAGACCGAAACTTCATGCACGATATTTTTAATATCGACCGTAGTGACCGAGATCCTGAACCAGTGAAACTTGCGTTTGCTGACTTCAAGCGACTACTCGAACGTTTCCCTAGTAGCCCTTATGCTGAAGATGCACAAAAACGCATGTTCGCACTTAAGAACCGCCTAGCAGAGTATGACTTAGCAACCGCTGATTTCTACCTACGCCGCGAAGCTTGGATTGCTGCGATCAACAGAACGCAAGAGCTGCAAAAAACTTACCCAGACACCATTGCTGCGCGTAAGTCTTTAGATATCCAGCTAAAAGCTTATCAACAACTCGGCCTAGATGACGCTGTGTTAAGAACAGAAAAGTTGATTGAGTTAAACCCACTACCTTAATCAAACCTCTTACATCTCAATCCTAAAAGCGCGCTAATTTACTAGCGCGCTTTTTTTCATCTACATATCGCAAACTTGATGGATCGCATAATACACGGTATCTTCAAAAGATAACTTTTAACAAAACATCAACATGGAGTGTGGATGTGAGTAGGTTGTTATTATTTATCTGGATATCGCTATTTAGCCACTTATCCTACGCATTAGAACTGTCTCCATTAAGCAATAAGCCTTACATGGGTGACTTGGATGTGCTCAAAACCAAAGGAACGGTTAGAGTGCTAGTGTCTGCCGATCTTGGTTTCTATTACATCGAGGATGGCAAGCCAAAAGGCATCGTGGCAGAAATGCTCTACCACTTTGAGAAAAGCCTTCGTAAGAAACATCCCTATCTCAATGTTCAAATCATCCCCGTGCAACGAGATGATCTACTTCCCTCTTTAGAGTCTGGCTATGGTGATGTCGCTGTCGCTAACCTAACGATCACCGATAAACGATTACGAACCATCGATTTTTCGGATCCGATGATTAAAGATGGTAAAGAACTCATTATCACAGGGAAAAAGGCCGAACCTATCACCGAAATCAAGCAATTGAGTGGCAAAGAGGTGTGGATACGAGCAAGCTCGAGTTACTTCGAGAGTGTACAAAGAGTTAATAAGGAGCTTAACGAGCTAGGTTTACCACCACTGCATGTCCACTTTATCGAGGAGTCATTACAAGACTACGAGCTGATAGAACTGGTTAACCAAGGTTATATACAAGGCACAATTCTGGATAACCATAAAGCCAAGCTCTGGATCGATGTAATGGAAAACATTCAAGTCCATAACGACTTACCTTTACGAGAAAATGGTCGTATTGCTTGGGCTTTAAGAAAAGACAGCCCTCAACTGAAGAAAGAGATAAACAAATACGTCAAGACCGCACGAACAGGCACCCTGCTTGGGAATGTCATCTACCAGAAATACATCGACAATACTCGCTGGTTAGGCCGAGCACTCAACCCCAATAAAGTAGACCGAGTAGCTAAACTCTCAGATGTCTTTGAAAAGTATTCGAGCAAGTATGAATTTGATCCTTTGATGATGTCAGCTCAAGGTTTCCAAGAATCAGGACTGGATCAGAGCCGGATTTCTCATCGCGGGGCTATTGGTGTGATGCAGGTATTACCGAGTACCGCCAAAGATAAAAACGTCAACATCAAGAACATCCATAAGGTGGATAACAACATCCATGCGGGTGTGAAGTATATGCGCTTTATCAAAGACCGATATTTTGACGACCCGGCAATATCACCCGACAATCAAATCTACTTTACCTTGGCTTCTTACAACGCTGGTCCTGCTAAGATCAGAAAGATGAGGAGCATTGCCAAGCAGAAAGGTTACAACCCAAACATCTGGTTTAAAAACGTAGAAATCATCACTCGCAAATACGCGAGTAAAGAACCCGTAACCTATGTTGCCAACATCAATCGTTACTTCGTAATCTATAAACAATTACAAGCTATCAATGCTATCCGAGAGGACGGCACAGCGAGATTACTGAACACTAACGACTAGGATCGCCTCCATCCCAGAGCTGGGGAGCCAAAGGTATTAGGTAAAGCTAAAAAACACAAAAGCCGCATAAGAATACTTATGCGGCTTTTGTTTATCTAATTCTGAAGAAGCTTATGTAGCGACCTATATTACAAGACCTATATCACAAAACACTATTGAGTAAATTTCAATCAAGTACTTTCCATAGGCTGTAGGACACCCCTAAAAACTGATTTAATTTTTAGCGAAGCCTTGCCTCCAAGTTATCGTTTTTCATAAGGATAACAAGCATTTTTCGCCAAAAAGATACTAAGACTTGCGTAAGATCACATTTGATTTTAATGCTTATCCCACCCAACCAAAACAAGATCTAGATCACATTCTTTATTCCTAAAAGTCGTAATCTGAAGTTAACCCATGAGGGATACAACAGAGGAAAACTTCTATGAAAATGAACATCACTGGTAAAAACATCGACATTACCTCTGCAATCCGTGATCACATAGAAAGCAAATTTAAAAAGCTAGATAAATGGCAAGTAGACATCATTGGCTGCCAAGCGAGCTTTAGCGAAGAACCAAACAAGAAGAAGAAATTTGAAGCGGTACTAACCGTACCAAAAGGCCAACTTGTTGCTTCATCAATCCATGACGACCTCTACGTAGCGATCAACGAAGTAGAACAAAAACTAGAGCGTCAACTCAACAAGCTACGCCATAAACCAGAAGCGCGCCGCGCTGAAAAGCCTGAAATCGAAGAGCTAGAAGCTGAAGTAGAATAAGGAAAGAGAACAGATTAAAAAATAGCGCCTCAGGGCGCTATTTTTTTGCTTGACGCTCGTAGCTCGCTTGCTTATTGTGTTTAAACATTCATAAAACAATCACTTTTTATGCACACTCAATCTTTGTTTATTTTTGACTTCTTTTTTCTTCCGTAAATCGGAGGCTAAGTCGTTTTAGAAAAACAAGTCAAAAACGAACAAGAAGCCTCCCACACTAGGGAGGCTTTTTTATAAGGACACATTTATGACTGACCGCTCAATTTCACTGGATGATATCCGCCTTCGTCTTAATGATTTAGACGACGAACTCCTGAAGTTACTTTCAGAGCGTCGCAAGCTAAGTATCGAAGTCGCTAAAAGCAAAGTAGAGACATCAAAACCAGTTCGTGATGCAGTACGAGAACAACAACTATTAGTTAAGCTGATCAACAACGGCAAAGATAAATACGAACTTGATGCGCAGTACATTACCAAGCTGTTTCACACCATCATCGAAGATTCCGTTTTACTACAACAGTCATACTTACAAAACCTAGCGAACCCGCAAAGCCGTAAACCATTGGCTCGCGTTGCATTCTTAGGTTCTAAGGGATCGTATTCTCACCTTGCGAGCCGCGAATACTTCAGCCGCAAGAATATGGAATTGATTGAGCTGAACTGTAATCACTTCAAAGAAGTCGCATCAACAGTAGAGTCTGGCCATGCCGACTACGGTGTCCTGCCGATTGAGAACACCAGTTCAGGGTCAATTAACGAGGTCTACGACCTGTTACAGCATACGACTCTATACATTGTTGGCGAACTTTCTCAACCGATTGAGCACTGCCTTGTTGCTAAAAGTGATATCCGTTTAGAAGACATCAAAACACTCTACTCGCACCCACAACCTCATCAACAATGCAGTGAGTTCTTGAGCCGCCTTAAGGGTGTCAACCTTGAGTCTTGCGCAAGCACCGCTGATGCAATGAAAAAAGTTAAAGAATTGGGTGGTAATGACGTAGCTGCTATTGGTAATGCATCGAGCGGTAAGCTTTATGGACTACAGCCAATCCAGAGCAATATTGCAAACCAAACAGAGAACCACACTCGTTTCATCGTTGTGGCGCGTAAGCCTGTTGAAGTATCGACTCAAATACCAGCGAAAACAACGCTCATCATGTCGACATCTCAAGAGGCGGGTTCTTTGGTAGAAACACTACTGATCCTGCAACGCTTAGGCATCAACATGACTAAGCTAGAATCTCGTCCTATCATGGGTAACCCTTGGGAAGAGATGTTCTATGTCGATTTAGAGGCGCATCTGGATTCAGATAATATGCAACAAGCGATAACGGAACTAACAGCCATTACTCGCCACCTTAAGGTGTTGGGTTGCTACCCAAGTGAGAACATCAAAGCGACTCAAGTTAAGTTGTCATAGCTGAAAGTGAGTATCAGCTTTTAGCTAACATAAGTATTTGGCCTACAGCAGGCCAAATACTTAAATCACCCTCTAGTCGAGTACTATTCTCGCTAAGAAAACTCACCCTAGCATGCCTGAAACACAATTCACTTGTTTCGCACATTCGGCACGCTTACTCTCTCCACTACTTGAGCCTTTCTAACAAAAACTCATTAGTGGCTTTTTTTATCAATAAAGACAAAACCTTACCCCCTTCACAGGAAATCATCGAACTACGTATAATTAATAGCGAGTAAGCATTAAGTAACATAAACTTATGCGCTTAATTTATAAATAGTGTTGTCATTAACTATGAAGCTAAGTACTAAAATCTTACTACTAATAGCCCCTGTGATACTGATCAGTACCGCGGCTTCTAGCTATATTATTTATTCGACGCAAAAAAGCAGTTTCATCAAACGCGAAGACAACGCACTTCAACTGAACATGGAAAAACTAGCCGGATACTTTCGCCAATCTCGTTCGTTCCTCAATAGCTACTCTTACACCTTGACCCAGAGTGATATGGTGAAGCGTTATTTTCTCACTGATCAAAATCTATCTCGCGATCTTGAACTGGTCAGTAATCTTCGAGAAGCCATTCATTTCCTGCAAGATGACGATGAAAGCTATACAGGTTTAGCGCTTCTTAATGGTGATCGAAAACTGCGTTATTACGCGGATAATAGCAATGACTCACGCACTCAGATTGACAGTAAGATATTGGAGTATGTTGACCTGCACTATCAAGACACCTTAGCAACATCGAGTACCAACTATATTCAAAACTCCCAAGGCGAAGGGATGTTGGTTCACTATGACAAGGTAGATAGAAAAGCGATTTTCCCAACCGTTAACAATCAACCCGACGATGTGTTCTTTGTTGTTGTCTCTGTCTCTCTCGACAAATTTAATGCGCTGAGAAAACAGATAGAGTTCGACTACCAAACCAGTTTATTCTTCACATCCATAGCGGTTTCTTTGGAAAATGATGTCACCCACTCAGTCAAGCTTGCTCCAGAACTGTACGCCACGGTCGATCCGGCGCAATTCCTATTAGAAAACAAGCTCGATTCAATTTGGAACAAGCTGAGTTTGTCGTTTGCCCTGTCTGCGTTTGTGACTGTCGCTCTTCTACTCATGCTTCTGTCTCGCACTGTGATTACTCCAATAACGCGGCTCGATCGACAGCTACAGCAAGTCGAAAAAAAACAACGTAAGAACATCGAACGCTTGGGCACTCGTGATGAGCTTGGCCGCCTATCACAGCGTTTTTATGACATGTACCAAGAGTTAGATAACACCTACCAACAGACCAAGCTCTTGGCCGAAAATGATCAGTTAACCCAAATAGCCAATAGGCATCAGTTTCAAACCTTCGTTCAGCAATCGTTGCCAAAACCGAGTTCGAATACCGAAACCTGGGTTCTCTATTTTGACTTGGACAACTTCAAGTTTGTGAACGACAAATACGGGCATCAAATCGGCGACTCGATTCTGGTTTCTTTTGCTCAGCGTATTTCAGATATTTGTCGTCATTATAAAGAGGAATTCGACGCTCATTGTATGCCAGCCCGACTTTCTGGAGACGAGTTCGTTGTCTACATTAACGCTCCTAGTCACCGAGGAAATGTCGCGCATCGATTCTCGAACGATTTGCTCACTCCACTGCAAAAAGGCTTTGTCACCGAATCAGGCAGCTTTCCGATCACGGTCAGTATTGGTATTGCGACCTACCCTAATGATGGCAACTCAATCGAGAAGCTTCTGTCCAACGCGGATACCGCGATGTACCAAGCCAAGCGTGCCGGTAAAAACCAATTTGCTGACTATTCAAGAGATTTAGACAAAGTAATTCAACGCCAAGCAAACATCGAGCGAGCACTCAGAGACAAGAACTTTGATGACGAATTTAGACTCGTCTATATGCCCTATATGGATTCAACCGGAGCCCATATTATTGGTGTTGAGGTTTTATTGCGCTGGGATTCGAAACAACTTGGTTTAGTTCCACCTGATGAGTTCATTCCAATAGCCGAACAAACCGGGCTGTTTGAACATGTTGACCGCTGGGTAATACAGAATGCGTTTGCTTCATTCCATCGACTTCAGGCTCAATTTGATCACTCAATTCAATTGTCGATCAACCTATCTTCTGCTGGCATTGAAACCACTCATCTTGCGGGTTTCATTAAAGAACACGCGGAGTTAAATCGAATTCCACCAAGCCTAATCGATTTTGAAATCACTGAAACCTTTTACTCAAATTCAGAAGGTTTTCCATTGCTGAACGAACTGGCATGCATGGGCTATCGACTTGCGATTGATGATTTTGGTTCCGGTTACACCTCTATCACTCAACTGGTGCAGTATCCAACTCAGAAAATTAAATTGGATAAAGCGTTTTTGGATACCTTGATTGAGACCAATAACCAGAACATCGTAAAACCGGTTATCGGGTTGTGTCATGCTCAAGGGAAAAAGGTCACCGCCGAAGGGATTGAAACTCAAGGCATGCACCAGTGGTTACAGGATGCACAGTGCGATATGCTGCAAGGCTATTACTTTGGTAAACCCATGCCACTAGAAGAATTGAGTGACTGGTACCGACAACATCAACTCAATCTAATCGACAACAAAAAGAATCCGACACATGAAATCTGTAATCATCGCATCGCTGAACCCAGCTAAAATCAACGCCGTTAAAAGTGCGTTCTTATCTGCTTTTCCTGATACTGAATTTGATTTCCAAGGCATCAGCGTCCCTAGTGGTGTCGCCGATCAACCGATGAGCAATGATGAAACCTATCAAGGTGCCGTGAATCGAGTTCACAACGCAACTCAAGCTCAGCCTGATGCAGACTTCTATGTTGGTCTAGAAGCGGGAATAGAAACAAACGTCACCTTTGCCTGGATGGTGATCGAAACGAATGGCCAACGTGGCGAGTCTCGTTCAGCAAGTCTGATGCTGCCACCAGCCGTGCTTGAGAAACTAGAGCATGCAAACGAGTTAGGGGATGTGATGGATGAAGTGTTTGGTACCGACAATATCAAACAGAAAGGTGGTGCCATTGGCCTACTGACACATAACCAATTGTCACGCAGTTCGGTCTATCATCAAGCTTTAATTTTGGCTCTGATCCCATTTGTGAATCCTGAACACTTTCCTATTTAGTATTTGAGGCTTCCTTAAACTTCAAAAGATTCCAATAACAATCTTCAGAAACAAAAAACGCTAACATCCAGTTAGCGTTTTTTATCGAATTCGTATTCATACTATCGCGTGATAGCTTAATTCCATTATTACTTTAGCAATAGGTCGGCGATCACGACTTTCTCTTGCTCAGATTTGGCCTTTAGCTCATTTGAGCCTCTGGTTATCGTCGCTACGCCTACGCCCAGCATTTGACTCACCTGTCGTTGAGACATATCGCCTTTCATCAGCTCACAGAAGATATTAATTCGAGCAACCAGAGCATCTCGCTCGTCTGGTGTCATCATCATAGTCAACAACAGCTCGTGCTGATCTTTTTCGACAGCCGTCTTTACCAAGTCCATCAGTTGTTGCCAATTATCATATTCAGGTTGTGATGCCATATCTCTACACTTACTTTTAAATTCTGACTTTAAAGAGTCGCTTAACGATTGAAATCGTTTAACACTTTATACCGAAACACTTGATGCGATCCAATGTAAAAAGGCAGTAAGTGGAAATGGTTAGCACTCACTGCCTTTATTCTTACTCAGTTTCGGGCCAAATGCCGAAGGCTTAGTATTTCGTTTTTGCCTCATGGGGCGCTAAAAACGTCCCTTTCTCACCCAAGATATCTCGATAGTAGGTCTCAAACATCAAGATATTCTGAACGTAGCCACGTGTCTCTTTGAATGGGATCATTTCGATAAATGCAAAGGCATCGAGCTTTTCATCGCTGCGTGAACGCCACTGTTTCACACGGCTAGGTCCAGCATTATAAGCCGCAAACGCAAAGATACGGTTGTCATCATATTGAGCGAGTAAACCATCTAAGTAGTGACTGCCAATCTCAATGTTTTTGCCGACATCATAAAGATCATCGCTGCCCTGATACTTAATCTTATGTTTGTTCGCTGTGTATTGCGCCGTCTTGGGCATAATTTGCATAATGCCACGCGCGCCAACTGGAGAGCGAGCTTCTGAATCCATCGCACTCTCTTGTCTTGCTAAAGACATCATAGTGATTGGATCGAGATCGTGCTTTTCAGCGTAGAAGTTAAACCACCACTTATGAGCTACAGGGAAGCGCAGCGCAATGTTATCCCACATCTTCGCAGAGATACTCGCTGTTACGGTAAAGTGATTCCAACGCTGTGTCGCAGCGTAAGCGGCAAGCATCTCTTTTTGCTCTTTATCTGCATTGGTCAGTAACCAGCGCCATTCACTTTTCGCTGCCGCAATTTTGTCTCGGTCAATCAGTTCACCAATACGCACCAAAGAGGTGTCGAATGGCTTCACTGTTTCAGCATTGTATTTAAGTGTCGATGTTGGATATTGAACTGGCTTACCTAACTGCTTAGCCGCAGCCACACTGTAGAAATTACGCTGACCCAAGATATCTGACAGTCGCTTATTGCCTTTGTCAGTATCGCCCGTCGCGATTTCAGCTCTGCCCTGCCAATATTGCCAACGAAGCGAAGCCTGATGTTTATCATCCAAGCGCGCTATCCACTCTTTCAAACCCGTCCAATCGGCATGTTGAATTGCTAAGCGAGCACGTCGTTCCAGCAGAACTTGCTTTGATGAACTCGCGAGCATTTTGTCGCGCCACACCATTAACTCTTCAGAGTCGGTGTTGATCAGACGAAACGTTAGGTAATCAGCGAGCTCTTGAGATTGCTCTTTCGAAAACTTCTGAGCCTTGATGACATCATCAAACACCTTTTGAGCACTGCTTGATGATTTCCTTGCTAGCTTCTCGAAAGCAAACTCGGTTTGAGCTTGGTAGAATTCATTCGCTGGATGTTTTTTAGCAAACGCGAGTACATTTTCAGGCTTGTTGTACAACGCCTTCATCTGCTTCGCTTGAGCAATTGACTCATCATGATCCAATTGCTTAATCAGATAGCTCATTAACTTACCGTTACGGCCCTCGAACGCTAGCAGCATTCTATCCAGAATCAGCTCATCAGTTCTTAGCCCAGCTTGATCCCAGCTTTTAAATAAAGGGTCACAAGCGTCATCAACACCACTACCACTCAACCAAAGTTGTTTAGCTCCTTTAAAGGCAAGCTCTTGGTTACCTTGCTCGTAATGCGCTCGATAATAAATACATTGGTATTTTTCACCGACAGGCTCTTTGGTTTGAAACTCAAGGATCGTCTTCCACTGTTTTTGAGAAGCCAATGAGTCCAAATAAGGTACGCGCATTCGATTGGAGAAAGGCAATGCCTTGTTCTCTTCAATGAAAGCATCGACCTCAGCAGGTGTGCGATCACCTAAGCCAATCAGAAAGGCCCGATAATCGGTGTAAGGTGTTAAAGGGTATGTTTGAATTTTGTTACGCAGCGCGGAGTAAGCTTTTAGATCACGGCTGTCTAAAACCTCTTGCGCTTTATCATAAACGTCACGCTGCATTTCAAGCTCGGATGCATTGCTAGCCATAGCGACCGGAGCCAGTGAAACCGAAGACAAAATTGCCGATGCAGCCACAGCAATTTTCGTATTACCAATGCGGAAAAACATTCGCTCTTTCCTTAGTGCGTGTATGAATACGTGAAGTCTATTTACGCCCGACATCACATCAAATGTAAAGGATTTGAGTGTAAATATTATTAATATTTAACACTTCGCCTCAGAAGCCCATTAAATATAGTTTTAATGACCAATGTGACAATAATAGGTAAGGATTAGTTCAAGAGTGGCTTTTCTGCCCTAGGAGTAACATCTTTGAGGATATTGGTATAAAATAGCAGACAATTTTGAACAATAATTAGGATCGATCGGCAATGGCTGAATACGTATATACCATGTCTCGGGTGAGCAAAACTGTTCCACCTAAGCGTCAAATTCTTAAAGACATTTCTCTTAGCTTTTTTCCTGGCGCTAAAATCGGTGTTTTGGGTCTAAATGGTTCAGGTAAATCTACCCTACTACGTATCATGGCTGGTATTGATACTGATATTGATGGTGAAGCACGTGCACAACAAGGCCTTAAAGTAGGTTATCTACCACAAGAGCCTGTGCTAGACGAATCAAAAACTGTTCGTGAAATCGTAGAAGAAGCGGTTTCTGACGTTGCTGACGCACTTAAGCGTATTGATGCGGTTTACGCAGCTTACGCAGAACCAGATGCAGACTTCGATGCACTGGCAAAAGAGCAAGGCGAACTAGAAGCTCTGATTCAAGCAAAAGACGGTCACAACTTAGAGACTGCTCTAGAGCGTGCTGCTGATGCACTTCGTCTTCCTGAGTGGGATGCGAAAATTGAATTCCTATCAGGTGGTGAGCGTCGTCGTGTTGCTATCTGTCGTCTACTTCTTGAAAAGCCAGACATGCTGCTTCTTGATGAACCAACCAACCACTTGGATGCAGAATCAGTAGCATGGCTTGAGCACTTCCTTGTTGATTACAGTGGTACTGTTGTGGCGATTACCCACGACCGTTACTTCCTAGACAACGCAGCTGGCTGGATTCTAGAACTTGACCGTGGTGAAGGTATCCCATGGGAAGGTAACTACACGTCTTGGCTAGAGCAAAAAGACGAGCGTCTTAAGCAAGAAAAAGCGGGCGAAAGCGCACGTCAAAAGACAATCGAGAAAGAACTTGAATGGGTTCGTCAAAACCCTAAAGGCCGTCAAGCTAAGTCTAAAGCTCGTATGGCTCGTTTTGAAGAATTGACAACTGGCCAATACCAGAAGCGTAACGAAACCAACGAACTGTTCATCCCGCCAGGTGAGCGTCTAGGTGATAAAGTTCTTGAAGTGAACAACCTGACTAAATCGTTTGGTGATCGCGTTCTTATCGACGACCTATCGTTCAGCATGCCTAAGGGCGCAATCGTCGGTATCGTTGGTGCCAACGGTGCAGGTAAATCAACACTATTCAAGATGCTAAGCGGTGCAGAACAGCCAGATTCAGGTACAGTTGAACTAGGCGAAACCGTTAAGCTTGCTTCTGTTGATCAGTTCCGTGACAGCATGGACGACACTAAGACAGTATTCCAAGAGATCTCTGAAGGCGCTGATATCATTAAGATCAACAACTTCGAAATCCCTGCGCGTGCTTACTGTTCTCGTTTCAACTTTAAAGGCAACGACCAACAGAAGATCATCGGTGAGCTTTCTGGTGGTGAACGTAACCGTGTTCACTTAGCGAAACTGCTAAAAGCGGGCGGTAACGTACTGCTACTCGATGAGCCTACCAACGACCTTGACGTTGAAACGCTACGTGCTCTTGAAGAAGCACTGCTTGAATTCCCGGGCTGTGCAATGGTTATCTCGCATGACCGTTGGTTCCTTGACCGTATTGCGACCCATATCTTAGACTACCGTGATGAAGGTCAAGTTAACTTCTACGAAGGTAACTATACTGAGTACACTGAGTGGCTTAAGCAGACTCTAGGCGCACAAGCGGCAGAGCCGCACCGTATCAAGTACAAGCGTATAGCTAAGTAAATAAGCTTGTATTTTGAACAAAGGCCGCGATAATAGCGGCCTTTGATATATCTGGCTTACGTGTAATGCATCGATATAGAGAGATTACTTATGGTTGAAAGACGTCAATTTTCACGAGTTATTTATCAAGTCCCGACTGAGATCTCACAAGGACAAGTAAAGGTATCAGGCTCAGTGCAAGACTTATCACTCCATGGTTTACTCATTCAATGCAATGAATCAAAACAACTTAGCCATGATGTCCCTGTTCAAGTGAGCTTTAAACTCGAAAACAGTGATATCAATATTCAGTTAGAAGCAACGATAGTCTCTACCATCAATACCTCAATGCGTTTACGCATAGAGCATTTAGATATTGATAGTATCAGCCACCTTAAGCGCCTTGTTGAGCTTAATGTTGGTGACGATGACCTGCTTTATAGAGAGATTGAACACCTTACCGACTTAGGTAGTAAGTGACATCTCCATTACCCTTTTTCTATTAGAAGCATTTAGTTAATACAGAACCATGTCTAAAAAACTATCCATTACTATTCCCTCCAGTCAGGGGGAACAGACGTTTTACTTCGGTCGAAAAGCCGTACTCTTATGCATGACAACCCTGCTCTCAGTACCGATGTTGATTGGTGGTGCAACCTACATGCACCTTGAGAGTAAAAACAAGCTAGCTGCACAAGCCGGTGATGCACAACAGTTAATTGAAACTCTGATTGTTGAAAAAGAGCAGACCGAGTTCTTATACGCGGAACAAGTTGAAACCAACCACAACCTATCTCAAGCCTTAACTGAGAAAGAAGGTACGATTCAATTACTGGGTAAGCGTGTATTCGATGTGGAATCCGTTCTAGGCCTGGCTGATGAAGAGTTACACACCGATGAGGTTTCACTAGAAGACCGTATTGATGCTGCAGCCGTCGATTCCGCGGTAAGAGCTACCATGTTCCGCTTAATTCCTAATGATAGTCCGATGGCTTATCAACGCATCTCGTCTTCATACGGTCGCCGTACTAACCCAATTACAGGCAAACGCCACAACCATACTGGTATCGACCTTACTTGTAAGCGTGGTGAAGATATCTTAGCACCGGCAGATGGTGTGATTGAAACCGTACGCCCAAGCAAGAAAGGCTTTGGTAACTTTATCACCATGCGCCATTCATTTGGCTTCATGAGCTCTTACGCGCATCTGCAAAAATTCAAAGTTCGCAGCGGTCAGTTTGTCAGTAAAGGTGATGTGATTGCGAGCTGTGGTAACTCAGGTAACTCAACTGGGCCACATCTGCATTATGAAGTACGCTTCCTTGGTCGCTCATTGAACCCTCAATACTTGATGGATTGGACACCAGAAAACTTCAATTACGTGTTTGAGAAAGAGAAAAAGGTGAAATGGGGCCCACTCGTTCAGCTGATTGATAACGTGGTTCGCTTGCAGATCAACCTAACTAACGTGCCTTACATCAGTTCAACTATCGACACAGTATCCAGCGATGATAACCGAGTCTCGAACGAGAATAACAAAGAGCCTATCGTGACTAACTAGGTTTGTTCGTTTGGCCCATGATGATCCAAATGCATTTCGCCTACTATAGGCCAGATGCAATATCGGCATTCAACACAAACAAAAAGAGCGACCAAATGGTCGCTCTTTTTTATTTTTCAAACCACACTATTAACCGCGATGAATCGAGTCATGTGCTTGTTTTAACAGGCTTTGGCTCTCTTGTAAAAATTGTTGTGAGTAGTCACCAAACCAATCACTCACTTGGTTGAAGCTCTCAACAAACTTAGCCTTATCTTTGCCATCTAGAATTTCTAACGCTTCTCCGAAACAGCTATGGAAGCGTCGAATCATCTCAATATTCTCATCCGAAGAAAGAATGATATCGCCGTACAAGTTCGGGTCTTGAGCAAACAGACGACCAACCATCGCAATCTCAAGTCGGTAGATTGGCGAGCTTAGTTTCAGAAGTTGATCAATGTTCGGGTTCTCTTTACTCAGGTGCAAGCCGTAAGCAAAAGAGGTGAAGTGACGAAGTGCTTGAATCAAGGTCATGCCGTGATCGTGTTCAGCTGCATCCATCTGGCAAAGGCTCGCGCCCCAAATACCAAATTGATTCAGTAGCCATTGGTAACTTTCAGAACCACGACCATCACTGTAAACAATCACCTGCTTAGCAAGGCTAGGAACATCAGGACCAAACATTGGGTGCAATCCAACTACTGGGCCTTGATGCATGTTCATCATTGCTTGTAGAGGTTTAGATTTAATTGACGTCAAATCACATAGAATACAATCGCTTGGTAGATTACCTAGCTTCGCAATCACACCTTCCGTTAGGTGAATTGGAACCGTAACAACCACAAGCCCAGCATTATCTAAGATTTCGTCGGCCTTATCCCAATCTTGGCTGCCAAGGATTTTTACTTCGTAGCCAGACAGTTTGAACATACGACCAAACAAGCCACCAAGTTGACCATTACCACCAACGATAACCACTGAACGTAACTCTGGGTTAAGACACTTAAAGCCAGAATCTTTCTCGCTGGCATAAGACTCACGCATAGTACGACGCAAAATATCTTCGATTAACTGTGGTGGAACCCCTATTTTCTCAGCTTCTTGACGACGAGATGCCAGCATCGCAGCTTCACGCTCTGGTACATAAATAGGTAAACCATGTTCACTTTTTACTTCGCCTACTTTCTCTACTAGAGCAAGGCGTTGAGCCAGTAAATCCAACATTTGTTTATCGACAGCATCGATTTGGTCGCGTAATTCGTTCAGTTCAACGGCCATTTTATTCCTTACTAATCTATAAGCCCGTGCCAATCTATAAGCCCACAATCATGCAGGTTCGCTAGCAACAGAATCTTAAAATGCCTCATTAGATGAGGCACTTAAATTTAAACTCTGACTAACCTTTCAAGCGGTTCTCTAAGAACGGGACTAATTCCGTATGTGCATGTTTTAATAGTGCCTCAGTTGAATCCCAATTGATACACGCGTCGGTAATAGAAACGCCGTATTTCATCTCATTGAGAGGTATATCCGAAGATTGGTTTCCTTCGTTAATATGGCTTTCAATCATCAGGCCGATAATCGACTTGTTGCCTTCACGAATTTGGTGAATCACATCTTCTGCAACTAAAGGTTGGCGACGGAAATCTTTACGAGAGTTCGCGTGGCTACAGTCGACCATTAGCGCTGCCTCTAAACCAGATTTACCCAGCTCTTGCTCACATTCGTGTACCGATACTGAATCGTAGTTCGTCTGCTTACCGCCACGTAAAATCACGTGACCATTTGGGTTACCTTGCGTTGTTAGTAGTGCAACCTGACCTTCGCGGCTGATACCCATGAAACGGTGGCTAGAAGAAGCCGCCTGCATTGCGTTGATTGCAGTGCCTAGGTTGCCATCGGTGCCGTTTTTAAAACCGATTGGCATTGAAAGACCACTTGCCATCTCACGGTGAGTTTGAGATTCAGTCGTACGAGCGCCAATAGCCGCCCAGCTGAAGGTATCTGCTAGGTATTGCGGGCTAATTGGGTCTAATGCTTCAGTCGCTAGTGGGATTTCCATCTCAGCGAGTTCAACAAGTAGTTCACGACCAACATGCAGACCATGCTCAATATCGAAAGTGCCGTCTAGATGTGGGTCATTGATCAAACCTTTCCAACCGACAGTGGTACGAGGTTTCTCAAAGTAAACACGCATAACAATATACAGTTGATCGCTAAGTTGCTCAGATAAGGCTTTTAGGCGTTTCGCGTACTCTTTCGCAGCTTCAATGTCATGGATAGAACATGGGCCACATACAACAAGCATGCGATGATCTTTCTTATGAATGATGTTTGCGATAGTTTGACGAGACTCTTGAATGAAACGACGAGCATTATCACTCAAAGGCAGTTTTGCTTTTAACTCCTCAGGAGTAATCAGTACCTGTTCGTCGATGATATTGACATTGCTTAATTCACTTTTCTGCATAACTCAACCTGTATATTTATTTTTACACCCAACATTTCCATTTGGGCTAACAATCTTTAAAAACACAATAACAGCTAAAAAAACGATTGCAAGTGTAAACAATAAAAAACATTCGATGTAAATTAATATTTACACTATGACTTTAGCTCACTCTAAGAGATAAATAGGTTTAAACCATGGATCGTAGATACAAAAAAAGGCGATATTTATCATATCGCCTTATCTAAAATTATAATGTGTTTATTTATCACTCACTGCCTAGCATTCGCTTGATCGTCTCTGAAGTCTCTTTCCACCTAGCATCCGAGTGAAGTGTCGACAAATCAAAGCTGTGTTTTTTAAGCAACGAGTTGGCTAAAGGCACATCTTGAATCGCTAAGTGATCCAGAGCTTCAATTTGTGCATCTCGTTTATTACACATCAACACCATGTCACAACCTGCATTCAAGGCCGCTTTCGCTCTGTCGGCTGGTCCACCCATTATGGCAGCGCCTTCCATCGTTAAATCGTCAGAGAATACCAAGCCTTTAAACCCAAGCTGCTGCTTCAATACTTTCTGTAGCCAATACTGTGAACCACTCGCAGGTTGATCATCATAGTGAGAGAAAACCACGTGAGCTGGCATCATGGCATCCAATATTCCAGCTTCAATTTGCGCCTTGAAGATTGCCATATCTGTTTCGAAGATGTCGTATCTAGGGTCATATGGCGTCTCTAAGTGTGAGTCAGCAATCACGCCACCATGTCCAGGGAAGTGCTTGCCTGTCGTCGCCATGCCAACCGACTTCATGCCTTTGATGAAAGCGCTGCTATGACGAACAATGGTATCAATATCTTCACCAAACGCTCGGCTACCAATCGCTTTACACTCGTGGCCTTTGTCTAATACTGGCGCAAAGCTCAGATCGATATCATGGGCAATCAATTCTGCCGCCATCAACCAACCCGCTTGTTCTGCTAACTGTTCGCCATTATTCTTAGTCGCGAATTCTTGAGCAGCTGGGATAATTGAAAAGCCATCGCGGAAGCGCTGAACTCGGCCACCTTCTTGATCGACACCAATCAAAATAGGACGTTTCGCTACCTTGCGAATTTCTTTGTTTAACGCCGATAACTGTTTGCTATCGTGGTAGTTTCGAGCAAATAAGATGAGACCACCAACAGTTGGGTGCTCTAAAATTTCTTTGTCTTCCGCAGTCAGTTCGTAGCCTGCAACATCAACCCACAACGGTCCCATATTTATCCCTTATTAAACCTAATTTCATAAACTTCCCGAGGTTATTCTCTTTAAATTTGCTTTACAATGTTTTTAAACCAATCTGTGGAAGACTTTAAGAATGCAGTGCAAGAGCTTAGGAATGGATCATAAAGAACTGTATATCGGTGTGATGTCAGGGACGAGTATGGACGGTGTTGATACGGCCTTAGTGTCGATTGAAGATACACGTATAATATTGCTTGCTCATGATGAGTTCCCAATGCCTGATGATCTCAAAGCGCGTCTACTTGAAGTCTGTATTGGTCAGAAAACCGATTTGATTGCCATTGGCGAACTCGACCACCAGCTTGGCCATCTGTTTGCTGATGCGGTTCTGCAACTTCTCGAAAAGTCAGGCACACCAGCACCTTCTGTAACTGCGATAGGTAATCATGGTCAAACAGTGTTCCACCAGCCAACAGGCGATTCGCCATTTACCATGCAGTTGGGTGATGCCAACATCATTGCCGCTAAAACACAGATTCAAACGGTTGCCGATTTTCGACGTAAAGACATGGCATTAGGCGGACAAGGTGCGCCATTAGTCCCCGCCTTCCACCATACGATTTTCCACCCGCAAGACAGCTCGGTTGTGGTGTTGAATATTGGTGGTATCTCGAATATTTCAGTGCTGCGCCCTAATCAGCCAACGCTTGGTTATGATACAGGTCCGGGCAATATGTTGATGGACGCTTGGGTTGATAAACACACGGGTGAGAAGTTTGACCGTGATGCGCAATTTGCGCTAAAAGGTCAACTCAATCAAGCTTTACTCGAACAGTTGTTAAATGAGTCTTATCTATCTCAAATGCCACCGAAAAGTACTGGTAGAGAACTATTCAACCTACCTTGGCTAGAGCAACAATTAACAGAATTTAAAGATCTTGCAGTAGAAGATGTTCAGCGCACGCTTTGTGAATACACCGCATTGACGATAGCCAATGAAGTGGAGACTTATCGCTTGGGTGACCAGCCTGCACTGTATGTGTGTGGCGGTGGTACACGAAATCCATTGTTGATGAAGAGGCTGTCTGAACTGCTTCCAAGTTGGGAGGTTGACTCAACCACCAGTAAAGGCGTGGACGCCGATTACATGGAAGCGATGGCTTTTGCGTGGCTTGCTCAACGTCATATTCATCAACTGCCAAGCAATTTACCAGAAGTGACTGGCGCAAGCAGAGCGGCCTCTCTAGGCGTTCTCTATCGTGCTGACTAAACAACTTTAGAACCATCATTTTAGAATCACCATTTAAGGATCATTATGAGTAACGACGCTCTCATATCAGCGCTCTCGCACCTCGTTTCGGAGGGGAGAAACCCTGACACTATGGATATTGATCTGCTCACCTCTCTCGAAGTGGTTGAAAAGATTAACCAACAAGACAAGCAAGTCCCGCTGGCGATTGAAGCGGAACTGCCACAGATCGCGAAAGCGGTCGATAAAATTGCTCATGTCTTTCAAAACGGTGGTCGACTGATTTATATGGGCGCAGGCACCAGTGGTCGATTAGGTGTGTTAGACGCCTCAGAATGCCCACCGACTTTCGGTGTTTCGGACAAAATGGTTATCGGCTTAATTGCAGGCGGACCAGAGGCGATTTTAAAAGCCAAAGAAGGTGCAGAAGACTCGCTAACTCTCGGCATTGAAGATCTGAAAGCGATTCAGTTTTCAGAAAATGATGTCGTGGTAGGTATTGCTGCGAGCGGTCGCACACCTTACGTGATTGGTGCACTCAACTATGCCAATCAGCTTGGCGCAGTAACGGTTGCATTATCTTGTAACCCTGACTCTCCAATTGCTGAAATCGCTCAAATCGCAATTAGCCCGGTGGTTGGCCCAGAAGCATTGACTGGTTCAACACGACTCAAATCAGGTACAGCACAAAAGCTGGTGCTTAATATGCTGACCACTGCCAGCATGATTCGCATTGGTAAGAGCTACCAAAACCTTATGGTCGACGTAAAAGCGACCAATGAAAAGTTGGTTGCCCGCGCCGCTCGTATCGTTATCCAAGCAACGGAGTGCGATAAAGCACTGGCGGTGTCGACACTTAAAGCGACTGATTACGATGTGAAGTTATCTATTTTGATGATTCTAACAGGGCTAGATTTAGAGTTAGCCAAGGCTCAGCTTGATAAGCAAAACGGCTTTTTAAGAAAAGCTGTAGAGAATAACCAGTAACCTAGACTCTGCTGTTGAGTGTTACTCCGGCTACCGACAAAAAGACCAGTACACACGCGGTACTGGTCTTTTTTAGTTTTAATTTTTCATCGCTAGCTTGGGCTTAGTAGTCGTTTGAGAACTCGTCCCAGCCGCGTTGCCATTCCATACGGAAACGTTGAGCGTCTTCCGTACCAGAACACACGCCTTCATACACCTGACCAGATAAACCAATCTGATAAGCATGGTTCGGATTACAATATTCAGTCACACCTAGGTGATAACCTTCTGTGTAACTCGCTTGATCGACTGCGCCAAGCTCAGTCATCTCTGAATACGAACGCTGAGTGTGGCCTTTGATACCATCACGATAGCCAATCTCTTGCCAATTGCCTTCAGCTGCTAAATCTTGAACATTGGCGCTGCATCCTGCAAGGCTAAATGCCACGGCGAATAGTACGATTATTTTTTTCATTTCAATCCTTTATATTGTTACTTCACCACTTTCTGACGAAGCGCTGCCTTTGTGGTGATTCTCCGCTGAACGCCTATCGATGTCCACTTATTGTCTAATGTTCGCCACTTTAGGTTCATTCCGACCACTCAGAATCAATAGTCGCCGTTAAGCCAACTCAAACAACCTCTCTATAGAGCTAATAGGCCTCTCGATAGAAATATCGGCCACTCAGCACAGTGAACAAACCACTAAATCAGTTATAACACCGCTAAATTGGCTATTCGACCACTCACTCTCGTAGCGGAAGTTTCTTCTCATCGACTCCTTTAATATACACCCTGACTTAATTAATACATTCAGGGATAACAAATTATGATGTGGTTTCTTACCTGTGTCGCAGCACTCATTGGTGGCTACTTTATTTACGGTACCTTTATCGAGAAGATTTTCGGTATCAATGAAAAACGCCAAACACCTGCTCACACTAAGCAAGATGGCGTGGACTACGTTCCAATGTCGACACCAAAGGTTTACCTAGTTCAGCTGCTTAACATCGCAGGTGTAGGTCCAATCTTCGGCCCTATCATGGGTGCCCTTTATGGTCCAGCAGCAATGCTTTGGATCGTTCTAGGTTGTATCTTCGCAGGTGCAGTACACGACTACTTCTCAGGTATGTTATCTATCCGTAATGGCGGAGCTTCGGTTCCAACCATCACTGGACGTTACCTAGGCAATGGCGCAAAACACTTTATGAACATCTTTGCCATTGTTCTACTGCTTCTTGTTGGTGTGGTATTCGTATCTGCTCCAGCAGGTATGATCACTAACCTAGTGAACGACCAAACTGATTTCGCGATGTCTGCAACTACGATGGTTGTTATCATCTTTGCTTACTACATCATCGCAACGATTGTCCCTGTCGATAAAATCATTGGTCGCTTCTACCCACTGTTCGGTGCACTGCTTATCTTTATGTCTGTTGGCCTAATCACTGCGATTGGTCTATCTGACGAACACCAAATCATGGGGGGCTTTGAGATCAGCGACATGTTCACCAACATGAACCCGAATGACCTACCACTTTGGCCTGCTCTCTTCATCACTATCGCATGTGGTGCTATCTCTGGCTTCCACGCCACTCAGTCTCCTCTGATGGCGCGTTGTATGGAAAACGAGAAGAACGGTCGCTTCGTATTCTACGGCGCAATGATTGGTGAAGGCATCATCGCTCTAATCTGGTGTGCACTTGCTCTGTCTTTCTTCGGTTCGGTTGAGTCTCTGTCTGACGCAATTGCAAACGGCGGCCCAGGTAACGTAGTATACAGCGCTTCATTTGGTCTACTGGGTGTATTTGGCGGTATCCTTGCTTTCCTTGGCGTGGTTATCCTACCAATCACTTCTGGTGACACAGCGTTCCGTTCAAGCCGTCTTATCCTTGCTGAATACTTCAACATGGAACAGAAAACACTGCGTAACCGTCTACTAATGGCGTTACCACTGTTCGTTATCGGTGGCATCCTGACTCAAGTTGATTTCGGTATCATCTGGCGCTACTTCGGTTTTGCTAACCAATCAACAGCCGTAATGATGCTGTGGACAGCTTCAGCTTACCTACTTCGCCACAACAAACTGCACTGGGTAACAACAGTTCCAGCTATCTTCATGACGTCTGTGTGTATCACATTCATCCTGAACAACAGCCAACTGGGCTTCGGTCTACCAATGCAAATCTCAACCATCATTGGTGTGGTGAGTGCGCTAGGTGTTGCGGCTTACGTTATTAAAATTTCAAAAGGCAAAGGCGATATCGACCTAGCTGATGAAGAAGAGAAAGAAGCAAAAGGCGTCACCAAAACAGCCTAGTTCTTTAAGGCTCTTGGGAACAAGAGACCAATCTTCATAGAAAGAGATAAAAGAACAGCCAAACACAACTTCGCTTGCTCCCGTAATCACTCAGTGATTCGTGGAATCTAAGACTAAAGCCCGTCCACTGTGATGGGCTTTAGTGTTTTCAGGCGTTAGTGCTTTCGACTCTGGGAAGCGAATATAACCTACGAAAACACAAGCAAAGCTACCGTTACCAAGCAATGAGCTTTACACTTAACAAGCGTCTCAATAGGTGAAAATATGGAACTCATTCTCTCTCTGCTGCAACAAACCTGCGTCTACTTAGTGATTGCTTACATGCTGAGTAAAACCCCACTGATTCTCCCTTTGTTGAGCATCTCTTCACGCTTAGGCCATAAGATCAGCTGCTACGTTCTGTTCTCCCTGTTCTGCATTATGGGTACCTATTTCGGACTGCAGATTAATGATGCCATCGCCAACACGCGTGCGATGGGTGCGGTAATGGGAGGTCTGTTTGGCGGCCCTGTCGTTGGCTTTGCCGTCGGCTTTACTGGTGGAATTCACCGTTACTCATTAGGCGGCTTCACAGACTTGGCTTGTGCGATTTCAACCACAGCAGAAGGCTTGATTGGCGGCCTGTTACACGTTTATCTCGTGAGAAAGAACAAAGCCAGCCAACTGTTTAATCCGTTAGTGGTTTTCTCGGTAACCCTGTTTGCAGAGATCATTCAGATGCTGATTCTGCTGGCGGTCGCAAAACCCTTCGAACAATCCTATGCTCTGGTCTCCGATATTGCGGCGCCAATGATCATCGCTAACTCGGTCGGTGCAGCACTGTTCATGAGCATCATCCAAGACAGAAAAACCATCTTCGAAAAGTACTCGGCTACCTTCTCACGCCGCGCACTGACCATTGCCGAACGTTCGGTGGGTATTTTGCATGGTGGGTTCAATTCCGATAACGCACAAAAAATCGTACGTATCGTTTATGAAGAGACCAACGTAGGGGCGGTAGCGATTACCGACCGAGAGAAAATCCTCGCGTTCGTTGGTATTGGTGATGAACACCATATTCCGAACACCCCGATTTCATCGCAAAGCACGCTCACTTCGATGGAACAGAACGACATCATCTACCTTGATGGCAAAGAGAACCCATACCAATGCTCCTTGTCGCAGGATTGTAAATTGGGTTCTGCGTTGATTATTCCATTGCGCGCGGGTAACGAAGTGGTCGGCACCATCAAGCTCTATGAGCCAAAGCTGAAACTATTCTCAACTATCAATATGTCGATGGGTGAAGGTATCGCTCAACTATTATCGAGCCAGATCCTATTTAGCAACTACCAGCAGCAGCAAACGCTACTGACACAAGCAGAAATCAAACTGCTGCACGCTCAAGTGAACCCGCACTTCTTGTTCAATGCGCTTAATACTATCAGCGCAGTAACACGTCGTGACCCAGATAAAGCTCGAGAGTTGATTCAACACCTGTCTCACTTCTTTAGAAGCAACCTAAAGCAGAACATCAACACCGTGAAGCTCAAAGACGAACTGGCACACGTCAACGCTTACCTGACCATAGAGAAAGCACGCTTTACCGATCGACTAGAAGTGGAATGGGATATCGACCCGCAGTTATATGAATCTCAATTGCCGAGCTTTACCCTGCAACCGCTGGTAGAAAACGCCATCAAACATGGGATATCTAATATGTTGGAAGGCGGTAAAGTAAAGATCTCTAGCGAGGCTTTCGAGGGTGGGTTCAAGTTAACCGTTGAAGACAATGCAGGTAATTATCAGAAGCCATCTCAAGATCATGTAGGATTAGGGATGGAAATTGTTGATAAACGACTCACTAATTTCTTTGGACAAGATTCAGCACTAAAAATAGAATCTCAACCACAGCAATTTACTCGAATGAGCTTTATCATACCTATACTCAAATAATGGTATTTTCGGAGACGGATCGCTCCGAGTTGAAACATTTAGAAGCAGACATTTAAAAGATAAGCGTGAACCAAGCAGGGATAGAACCAAGATGAAGATTGTAGGATGTTAAAGGCACTAGTTATCGATGATGAGCTTTTTGCTCGCGAAGAGCTGATTGAGCTGCTGACCGAAACCGGAGAAGTGGAAATCATAGGCCAAGCGAGTAACGCGATCGAAGGACTGAAACAGATCAACCTACTCAAGCCTGATGTCGTGTATTTGGATATCCAAATGCCGCAGGTTACTGGGATTGAGCTGTTAAGCATGCTTGACCCAGATACCATGCCCTACGTGGTATTCGTCACCGCCTACGACCAATATGCGATTCAAGCCTTTGAAGATAACGCTTTTGATTACCTACTTAAGCCAGTCGAGCCTTGTCGATTAAACAAGAGCGTTTGTCGCCTGAATAAGGTCATCAAACAAAATCAGAAAGCACCAGAACAGAACATCTCAGCGATTGCTCCCTGTCACTTAGAGCAAATCCCATGTATTGGTCATAACCGCATTGTGATCATGGCAAGCCAAACGGTAGAGTGCGCCTATTCCGATATCAGTGGTGTGCATGTTCGTAGCTCATCGCAAACCGCAACCTCACAGTTAACACTAAAGATCTTGGAAGAAAAGACCGATTTGATCCGCTGTCATCGACAGTATTTGATCAACATAAAATCGATCCAAGAGATCAAACTGCTAGAAAATGGATTAGCAGAGATCATTACCCTGACTGGCTTTGAAGTCCCGGTGAGTCGTCGTTATTTAAAGACTTTAAAAGAGCAACTCGGTCTCCAGTAACGCGTTAGAATTAGACGCCTTGTTCCAAAGCACGATCAAAAAAGCCAACGTATCAACGTTGGCTTCCTGCTGTTTACAAATCAATAGTGTTTGCAAATCGATAGTGTTACGCATCGATCTTGTCACCAATCAATAGAGATTAGTCGACTTGCTTAATCTGTAGCTCTTTTGGTACTTCAAAGAACATGTTCTCTTCACGACCTTGAATCTCTTCAACGTCAGTCGCACCTAGCTCACGAATACGATCTAGAATTTGGTTTACCAGCTCTTCAGGAGCAGAAGCACCGGCTGTTACACCGATTTTCTTTTTCCCTTCAACCCACTCGGTTTGAATGTCTTCAGGACAGTCAGTTAGGTAGCCTGGTGTGCCTAGTTTCTCAGCTAGCTCTTTTAGACGAGTTGAATTCGATGAGTTCTTAGAACCAACCACTATCACCACATCAACGTCATTCGCCATCTCACGCACAGCGTCTTGACGGTTTTGAGTCGCGTAACAGATGTCGTCTTTACGTGGGCCTTGAATCTCAGGGAACACTCGACGTAGCTCTTCAATCACATCTGCAGTTTCATCTACTGATAGCGTAGTTTGGCTAACATAGTGCAGGTTACTTGGATCATTCACCACGAGGTTCTGTACGTCCTCTGGTCTTTCAACCAAGTACATACCACCAGTTTGGCTCGCGTACTGACCCATAGTGCCTTCCACTTCAGGGTGACCTGCGTGGCCAATCAGTACCACTTCCATATGTTTGCGGCTCGCACGAGCAACCTCCATATGAACTTTAGTCACCAAAGGACACGTCGCATCAAATACCGTTAACTCACGCTCTTTCGCTTCTTTACGAACCGCTTGAGAAACACCGTGAGCCGAAAAGATCACGATGTTGTCGTCTGGCACCTCACTCAGTTCTTCGACAAAAATAGCACCACGCTGCTTGAGCCCCTCAACAACAAAGCGGTTGTGTACCACTTCATGGCGAACATAGATCGGTGGCTGATACATTTCGAGTGCACGCTCTACGATGCTGATCGCACGATCGACACCGGCACAAAAGCCACGAGGGTTAGCTAACATTATTTTCATTTCATTGCTCATCATTTACCGCGGTACTAAGGTTGCTTCTATAGAGTTCGCCGTCAGCGAGGTTCGCATTCTACAGTGAAGCGTCTAGACAGTGAAGCTCTGGGTGAGATCACAGCTGTAAGGCTATCTTATTCTAGCGTGAAGACAGCTATTCTAACGTTAAGAGAGTTATTCTACCGTTAAGATATTGACGTCAAAGCTAACGTCTTGACCAGCGAGTGGGTGATTAAAATCAACCGTCACTGAATCACCTGCGATCTCAGTAATAATACCTGGAATTTCCATACCGTCAGGACCTGAAAATGCCATGATAGTGCCCACTTCAACTTCAGAGTCGCCAACAAACTTAGCACGATCCATATAGTGAATATGATCTGGGTTTGGCATACCAAACGCGTCTTCCGCCTTCAGTTCGATAGACTTTTCAGTGCCGGCTTCAAGTCCAAGTAAGCACGCTCCAAAGTTCTCACTTAGGCTGCCATCACCCATGACGAACTTCGCTGGTTTGCCCATGTTCTCCGTACTATCGGCAACTGAACCATCCTTCATTTTAATCGTAAAATGTAGAGTTACTGCTGAATCATTTTTAATTGCTGCCACGTTACTTTCCTTAGACTTCTTTATTATTTGAGGATGCGCTGTGCTTTGCTTCCTTGTTGACTGAAGCATAAAAAAAAGCGCCGTCGGAATCAACCGACAGCGCTTAGGGCTATTCTATTCTGTGAGTCATAGACTGACTTTGAAGCAAGCTATTTGCTTTCGTCTTTCTTACGGAAACCATCTAAGATGATCATCGCAGCACCGATACAGATTCCCATATCCGCTAAGTTAAATGCAGGCCAGTGGTAAGTGCCCCAGTAGAAGTCTAAGTAATCGACAACAAAGCCATGTACGACTCGGTCAAACACATTACCTACTGCACCACCAATGATGATCGCATAAGCAATGTTATTCCACTTCTCTGTTGCTGGTAGTTTGCTCATCCAGTACGTCAGCATACCTGTTACCGCAAATGCGATACCCGTAAATAACCAACGCTGCCAACCACTTTGATCACTCAAGAAGCTAAACGCTGCACCGTAGTTATGCACGTACAAAAAGTTAAAGAATGGCAGCACCTCAATACGGTTTGCCCAACCATAACCCATATTGTCCATGACAAAGAGTTTAATGCCGATATCAGCCAAGAAGACCAATAGAGCCAGCCATAACCAACGTACACCAGATTGTTTTAACGAAACTTCACTCATTTCTATTCCTAGTATTTACGAAGTTGGTATTCATTGTTAGTCACCTTACGTGACCTTGATTACCAACTTGGTTAAACACATTTCCTATAACTAAAAATAACCCCAGTTGATACTGGGGCTATGATTTTTACAAAAAGTTCAGTCTTTCTCTGAGTCGTTATGCGAACTTACGCACTTCGCCTTCACCGTCGATGTTCGACACACAACGACCACAAACTTTCTCGTGACCTTCGATAGTGCCTACATCTGGAGTGTGGTGCCAGCAACGGTCACACTTCTCAGCTTCAGTAGCCGCAACTTCAACGAATAGACCAGCAACGTCTGTCGCTTGCGCTGCATCAGACTTCTCGCTCAGTGGCTTAACAACAGCTGCAGAGGTGATAAGTACGAAACGTAGCTCATCTTCTAGCTTGTTGATTTTAGCCGCTAGTGCATCGTCAGCGTATAGAGTAACTTCAGCTTGCAGTGCACCACCGATCGTTTTCTCTTTACGAGCATCTTCAAGAAGCTTGTTCACTGCGCCACGAACAGACTGGATTTCAGTCCAGAATTCGTTGCTTAGCTCTTCGCCTTCTGCAAGACCAAATAGACCTTCGAACCACTCACCTGTGAATACGAACGTGTCGCGCTGCTCTCCAGTTGGTAAAGAGCTTGGCATTTCGTTCCAAATTTCATCTGCAGTGAACGACATGATAGGTGCCATCCAACGAACTAGAGCTTCTACGATGTAGTAAAGCGCCGTTTGACAGCTACGTTGAGCATGGCTGCCCTGCTTCGCTGTGTACTGACGGTCTTTGATTACGTCTAGGTAGAAAGAACCCATTTCGATAGAACAGAACTGCATTAGACGTTGAGTCACACCGTGAGTGTTGTACTCGCCGTATGCTTTAACAATCTCTTCTTGTGCAGCTTGAGCACGGCCAACAGCCCAGCGATCAAGTGCAACCATCTCTTCAGCAGGAACTAGGTCAGTTTCAGGGTTGAAACCGTTCAAGTTCGCTAGGAAGAAACGAGCCGTGTTACGAATACGACGGTAAGCATCCGCTGAACGCTTCAGGATTTCATCAGAAACCGCAACTTCACCCGTGTAGTCTGTAGAAGCAACCCATAGACGCAGGATATCTGCACCTAGCTTGTTGGTTACGTCTTTAGGAGCAACAACGTTACCGATAGATTTAGACATCTTACGGCCGTTACCATCCACTACGAAACCGTGCGTTAGTACTTGCTTGTACGGTGCTTCGTCTTTCATCGCGATAGATGAAATTAGAGAAGACTGGAACCAACCACGGTGTTGGTCTGAACCTTCAAGGTAAAGATCAGCACTGTGAGTGCGCTCTTCGTTCGGGAAGTTGTACTCTTCACGAGAATCAACAACAGAGAAGTGCGTAACACCTGAGTCGAACCATACGTCTAACGTATCCATTACTTTTTCGTACTTATCAGCGTCTTCTGCGCCCATAAGTTCAGCAGCGTCTACATCCCACCAAGCTTGAATGCCTTTCTCTTCAACTAGCTTCGCAACTTTTTCAATAAGCGCTGGGCTTTCTGGGTGAAGTTCTGCTGTTTCTTTATGAACAAACAAAGCAATTGGCACACCCCAAGTACGTTGACGAGAGATACACCACTCAGGACGACCTTCAACCATGCCTTCGATACGGCTTTGACCCCATTCAGGCAACCACTCAACACTCTTGATTGACTCTAGTGCTTTAGCACGTAGGCCAGCTTGATCCATAGAGATGAACCATTGTGGTGTTGCGCGGAAGATGATTGGAGTTTTGTGTCTCCAACAGTGTGGGTAGCTGTGCTCGTAAGCGTGGTGATGCAGAAGTGCACCTTTCTCTTTTAGAACTTCTAAAACAGAGTCGTTCGCTTTGAATACGTGCTGACCAGCAAATAGCTCTGTATCTGGCAGGTAAACGCCGTTAGAACCAACTGGGTTAGCGATTTCTAGGTTGTACTTTTTACCAACCACGAAATCTTCTTGACCGTGACCAGGCGCAGTGTGAACCACACCAGTACCTGAATCTGTTGTTACGTGATCGCCAAGAACTGCAGGAACAGTAAAGTCGTAGAACGGGTGGTTGAACTGAGAAAGCTCAAGATCAGCACCTGTAGCAAAACCAAGGTTGTGGAAGTGCTCGATACCTGCACGATCCATTACGTCTTTTGCTAGTTCAGAAGCAACAACGATACGTTGAGCAGGCTGGTCGCCATTAGCTTCAACTTGGATAAGCACGTATTCAAGATCATCACGTAGACATACTGCGCGGTTAGCAGGCAGAGTCCATGGTGTTGTTGTCCAGATAACGATAGAAATTTCGCCTTGACCCGCATGACCTTCAGCTAGAGTAAATTTCTCTAGAAGCGCCGCTTCGTCAGCTGCTGTAAATTTCACATCGATAGATGGAGAAACTTTATCTTTGTATTCAACTTCAGCTTCAGCCAGAGCAGAACCACAATCAGTACACCAGTGAACGGGTTTGAAACCTTTAAGAAGGTGACCTTTGTCTGCGATTTTGCCAAGAGAACGAATGATGTTCGCTTCTGTGCCAAAATCCATAGTGCGATAAGGTTTGTCCCACTCGCCCATGATGCCAAGACGTTTGAAGCTCTCTTTCTGACCTTCAACTTGACCCGCAGCGTACTTTCGACACTCTTCGCGGAATTCAGCCGCCGAAATCTTCTGACCAGGCTTACCTTTCTTCTTCTCAACCATTAGCTCGATTGGAAGACCGTGACAGTCCCAACCAGGGATGTACGGTGCATCAAAACCAGAAAGGGTCTTAGATTTGATAATAATGTCTTTAAGAATCTTATTCAGCGCGTGGCCAATGTGAATGTCGCCGTTCGCGTATGGAGGGCCATCATGCAGTACGAAAGATTTTTTACCTTTCTTTGCCTTACGGATTTCGCCGTAAAGATCTTCTTTGTACCAACGCTTCAGCATTTCTGGCTCACGATTTGCCAGATTGCCGCGCATTGGGAACCCTGTTTCTGGTAAGTTCAGGGTATCTTTATAATCACTCATCGATTCTTAATTCCGTTATATTGGGCGAAGTTAGACATTATGTTAATCGGTGGAATCATCCGATTAATTCTTTAGCTGAAGCAGCCACACCCTTGCGGCTTCAGCATCCAATTCTATTTGATTCTTTAGTGCGTCGAACGATTCAAATTTTATCTCGTCGCGCAGTTTGTGCAAAAGTCGTACTTCTAACTGTTTACCATATAAATTGGCTTTAAAGTCAAAAAAATGCACTTCCAATTGCTGCCTTACCCCATTAACTGTTGGTCGTTGTCCAATATTAGCAACACCACCGACAGGAACACCGTCGATATCCAATGCTTCAACAACATACACCCCCGATACAGGAGAAACACAACGCTTTAATGGAATATTAGCGGTAGGGAAACCGATAGTTCTCCCTAGTTTTCGACCATGGGACACTCGACCACTAATACTGTAATCACGTCCTAACATGGTAGCACTTGCAGCCAAGTCATCGACCGCTAATGCATTTCGTATCTCAGTACTGCTTACTCGTAATTGGTTTAAGCAATAGCTTTGGGTGCTGACCACCTCAAAACCGTACTTCTCGCCCGCCTCTTTGAGCATAGCGAAATTACCGGTACGACCTTTACCAAAGCAAAAATCGTCACCAACCACCAAGAACTTCACACCAAGCTTATCAACCAAAAGATCCTTAATGAATGCTTCCGCGGATAAACTTGCAAAATACTGATTAAAATTAACACACAATAAGCGACTGATATCTAGCTTACTCAGTTGCACGTATTTGTCTCGTAAACGAGTTAAACGTGCTGGTGCTCTATCTCGGGCAAACAGCTCCATAGGCTGCGGTTCAAACGTCATAACAACAGAAGGTAGCCCTAATGCTGCAGCTTGTTTAGAAACCTGACTCAAAACCTCTTGATGTCCTAAATGAACACCATCGAAGTTACCTATGGTTAATACACAGCCATGATGCTGCGCTTTAATATTGTGTATACCTCGGATCAGTTCCATTATGATCAGCTAAAACCTGTTATTTGCATCATTTATTGTGTGAAACCGACGGATTATATACTAATCAGTATTAATCTGTCGCTGCTTTTAAATGTTTTACTCGGATACCTAAAATCAGTACCGAAACAATATAAACAAAGCCACCAAGTCCAATCAAGCCAGTTAATGTCAGCGCTCTCTGGCTAAAGCTCCATTCAAGCCAATGTTGCATATTATCCAGCTGCCATAAAATAGCCGCTACCATCACCACACCTGAGATAATTAATTTGGCACTGAACAACAAGGTTGTCTTAGTTAATTGATACACACCCGCAAGGTGCAATCCTCGATATAACAAGGCCATATTCACAAAGGCAGACAGTGCCGTCGCAATCGCCAAACCCACATAGCCATAAAAATAAGCAAAGATCGCGTTAAACACCATATTGGTCACCATAGCGATAATGCCGTACTTAACCGGTGTTTTGGTATCTTGGCGAGAGTAATAGCCCGGAGCTAAAACTTTAATCAGCATGAAATTAAGCAAGCCTGATGCGTAAGCTACCAATGACATCGATGCTTGCTGTACATCGTGTGGAGAGAACTCACCACGCATAAATAGCACCATCAACATGGGTTTAGCTAAAACGATAAGACCTAACATCGCAGGAATACCAAGCAGCAACACCATGCGCACGCCCCAATCCATGGTATGCGCGAACCCTTCCCCTTGAGCATCTACGTGTTTACGAGACAAAGCAGGAAGAATCACAGTCGCAATCGCGATACCGAATAAACCGAGAGGAAATTCAAGCAGTCGGTCTGAGTAGTACAACCAACTGATAGAGCCTGTTGCGAGGAAGCTGGCAATAAAGGTATCAAACAATAAGTTGATTTGGCTGACCGACACACCGAACAAAGCAGGGATCATTAATGTGCGGATCTTAACCACACCTGGATCTCTCCAGCCCCACTTCGGCTTAACCAATACACCCGCTTTGATCAAGAAAGGCATTTGGAAAAGGAATTGGACTAAGCCACCAAGAAACACACCAATCGCCAAACCAATTTCTGGTTGATCTAAATTAGGTGAGATAAACCACGCAGCGCCTATGATCATCACGTTCAAGAACACAGGCGTAAAAGAAGAGACCGCAAACTTACCTAATGTATTAAGAATGGCACCAGATAAAGCAACGAAGGTAATAAACCATAAATAAGGAAAGGTAATCTTGAGCATAAAGCTCGCCAACTCAAACTTTGGCGCTGATGGACCATCATTTAGCCAGTCGATAAACCAACCCGCACCAAACATCGCGGTGATCACGCCAGAGCCCAATACCCCGATAACGGTGACAATAGAAACTAAAACCCCGAGCGTACCCGACACCTTAGCAATTAAATCTCGTGTCTTATCTTTATCACCTGCGGCGTGATATTCCGTTAATACAGGAACAAACGCTTGAGAAAACGCACCCTCTGCAAAAAGTCGACGTAAGAAATTAGGAATTTTATTAGCGAAGAAAAATACGTCGGCACTCGCTCCTGCCCCCATCAAATTTGCTACTACTACATCACGTACTAGCCCCAATACACGGGAAACAAAAGTCATGGCGCTGACAATAAGGCCTGACTTTAATAGTCGTTTACTCACAGAAACCTCTGACACTGGTTGATTACTTTCAAGCGAGGATAAATACTATCCTGTCCTAAGAAGCATATTTATTAGCATTGGTCTAAAAATGCTGTTAGAATCCCCGCCATCTTAACCGCGATGACCTTTCCATACCAAAGTTTGTTTGGCTACGATTGGTTTTTGCACAAATCATTTGACAATTAAGCGCTAATGAGGGATAGTCCTCGCCCTTAAATTGTCACCGAACTAAGTTTTTGGGAGTTAGACCCTTGGCAAACAGTAAATCTGCTAAGAAGCGCGCTATCCAAGCTGAGAAACGTCGCCAGCACAATGCTAGCCGTCGTTCTATGATGCGCACTTACATGAAAAAGACTATCGCAGCTATCGCAGCTGGTGATAAAGAAGCTGCAACTGCTGCTCTTGTAGAAGTTACACCACTTCTTGACCGTATGGCGACTAAAGGCCTTATTCATAAGAATAAAGCTGCACGTCATAAGTCTCGTTTCGCTGCTGCAATCAAAGCTCTTTAATAGAAATTTGATTACAACGCAAAACGAAAAAAACCGGCCTAGGCCGGTTTTTTTATATCTAAATTTTGAGTAACGCTTTTATTTTACGTGCTAACAGCCGTTTTTCTGACCGATAAACAATTTAAGCAGATAGATAAAACAAACAATCAGAAAAATAAATAGAGAAGCAAATTGGTACGTAGATAGGTAGATAGATAGGTAGGTAGATAGGTAAACACTAACGTTCAATGTGAAATGCTAACACTTCCTTGTGTCATTCTATCGCTGATAAGAAATCCCCCTCCCACCAGCAATAAGCTACTTGCAGTAAATACCATGCAGTAGGTTAATCATCGCTTTTACTTCTTCACTACTCAATGTGTAATACACAGTTTGAGCTTCTTTGCGAGTTTCGACCAAACCATCTCTTCTCAACCAAGCAAGATGTTGAGATAAAGCAGACTGACTCAGTTCCAACTTGCCACACAACTCCCCAACCGACAGTTCAGTGCCATGTAATAGGCACAAAATCTGTAAGCGACGCTCGTTAGCCATGGCTTTGAGTAGAATCACAGCTTGTGCTGAGTTCTTCTCCATCTCTTTTAAGTTCATAGTTTGGCTCCCTACAACCTTTACGCCAACTACGGGCTATCAGTATTTCCGGCATATTGCGGAGTTATGATAATCGATATCAATTCATTAACAAACTATCTCACTCGAACAATTTGCTAAAATCTGCGTCACATACGTTTTTTACTGCTGGATGTTGGATCATCCTCTCAGCAAATATGACGTAGTACTCCTCTTTTAACTCTTCAATACCGCCTAATAGTTGCAGTGATGTGTCGTCTTCCACTTCAGACATATAAATCGTCGGTGCTAAAAATATTACGTCATGATGGTAACGAGCAAAAGCCTTCATCAATGCGGCATCATCAAACTCACCTAAAATATCTGGCTTAAGCCCTTGTCTATCAAACCATTGCAGCACTTTACGACCCATTGAGGTTCGGCTGCCAGGGATCAAAAGCTTTCTTTGCTCCAATACAGCAGGGAAATTAACCCCTTCAACCTGACCTGAACTAAAAAAGCTCATTCCACTCTCACCCAGCTTTTTACTGAACAGGCCCGGGCTTTGACTAGAGTCCACCGGACAGTCAGACAAAATCATATCGAGCTTATGTTGAGAGAGTTGCTCAAGTAGCATTTCATGGGTCGATTCAAAACAGCGCAAGTGAATGCTGTTATCTGGAGGGATGGTCGACATCAGTATCTTACTGACGAGTCTTTTAGAGAGCGCATCCGCGACGCCAACATCAAACAGAATATTGGAGTGCTGGCTGTAATTCACGATGTCCAGCATCTCGTAACTCAGGCCAAACATACGATCGGCATATTTAAAGACCAGTTGCCCAAGCTCTGTAGGCTCAACACTTCGGCCATTACGCTTGGTCAACTTGCCATCCATGCGTTCTTCTAAGGCTTTTATCTGCCCCGTTACCGTTTGTGGTGTTAGGAATAGGGCTTCTGCAGCTTTAGTAACAGAGCCTTGCTTGCAAACCATCCAGAAGTAATACAGATGGTTGTAGTTGAGATGCGACATAGATGTGCCGTAATAAAAGAGTAGATACCCTTTTATATCAAATATGACACCGCCACTCAACAAACTCGAAAAAACCTAACCAAACATAGATTTACCACTTATTTTTTCGAAGTGTCTGATTTCATAATGTAATATTTCATCGATTATTTTCAATTTTTTTCTAACTTTTAAGATCTATATCACCTATAGAATTTCCATTAAAAAACAATTTAAAACAACAACTTAAAACAACCACATTAGCAATTGGAATATTTAAAGAGTAAATCATCACAAAAAAGTCGCACCTAAACCAAAATGTAATATTACTGAAATATTTCCCCTCTAACATCACGCTCAGATTAAACAAACAGACCAAACACAGACTTAAACGGTCCAATGGAGAAAACATTATGAACCAAGCTACTACTGCAGCAGCGCCTATCTCGAGCACTACTCGTTGGCTACGCTGGGCTAACTTGGCATTCATGCTTTACCTACTATTACTTTCAGTTTCAATGGTTGGTACAGGCTTCAAATGGGCAACAGGCGAGCAAGCAAAGGTTCTTTTCGAATTTGCTTCACACCCAGTTGCAGGCTTAATGATTGGTTTAGTAGCAACAGCGCTTATTCAATCATCAAGTACAGTTACTTCAATTATCGTTGGCCTTGTGGCAGGTGGTTTACCTGTTGAGCTAGCAATTCCTATGATCATGGGTGCTAACATTGGTACTACGGTAACCAATACGCTAGTTAGCCTTGGTCACGTTCGTTGTAAAGAAGAGTTCAAACGTGCATTCGCAAGTGCGACAATCCACGACTTCTTTAACCTATTAGCCGTTGCTATCTTCCTACCACTAGAGATGGCGTTTGGAATTCTAGAGAAAATTTCTCACTGGTTAGTATCACCGATGCTAGCAACAGGTGATATGAGCATGGGTGGTCTTAACTTCATCAAGCCAATCACTAAGCCTGTTGTAAGTGCGATTAAAGAACCACTATCAACGTTTGGCGACACTGTTGGCGGCATCATGCTTATCGCTCTAGGTATCGCAACTATCTTCGTAGCTATTACTGTAATGGGTAAGCTGATGAAGAGCCTAATGGTTGGTCGTGCTCGTGAGATTCTAAAGAACGCAATCGGTCGTGGTCCAATCCACGGTATCGCTTCTGGCTCTATCGTGACTATCCTTGTTCAGTCTTCTTCTACGACAACAAGCTTGATGGTTCCACTAGTAGGTTCAGGTGTTCTTAAAGTACGTGACGTTTACCCATTCACTCTGGGTGCAAACATCGGTACATGTATTACGGCTCTACTTGCAGCTACAGCAGTGTCTGGTGAGTTCGCAGTATTCGCACTACAAATTGCTCTAGTACACTTGGTGTTCAACATCATGTCAACGGTATTCATCTTCGGTATCCCGTTCCTACGTGAACTTCCAGTTAAAGCGGCAGACATGATTTCAGACATGGCTGTGAAGAACAAAGCTGTAGTGGCTGGTTACCTTGTTGCGGTATTCCTTGTACTGCCTGGTAGCGTGTTAGCTCTTACCGCTTAATAGCAAAATAAACATCGCTTATAGCAAAGCCCGCTACCTCCTAGGTTGCGGGCTTTTTCTTTTTAAGAGCAGATACGGGATTCGTGTAAGCGAGTATCGAAGAGAAAGAGCCAATGCGCGTTGAGAGTATACGAGTAACATAAAGCATCACACAGCATATGATTTCTCTGCTCTTCGAATCTCGATTACTCGTCACTGTAACTTAGATACAAAAAAGGCTGCACAGAGGCAGCCTTTCAATCAAACAAAGCGAGTGAGATTAAACCGAGAATGGGTACTTAATCGCTTCGTGGCATTCGTAACCTTCAACCCAGAAGTCATCCATCGTTACCCATGTTTCCAAATCTTCTAGAGACTTAATCTGAGGATTGATATGGAATGTTGGGCCAGCTAACGGCTCACGCTTTAACTGGATATCACGCATAGGTGCAAGTTGATCTTCGTAAATATGAGCATTTACTAGCTTATGGTAAGCCACGCCAGCTTTCTTACCCGTGATTTGCGCCATGATAGCTAGGAAGACATACACTTGAACCATGTTGAAGTTCAGGCCTAGGGGTACATCGCAAGAGCGCTGAGTGCTGTTTAGGTACAGAGTATCACCAAGTAGTGAGAAGTGATGGCTGTACATACACGGACGCAAACATCCCATGTGGAACTCACCTGGGTTGTAGAAGTTTAAGATCTCGCCGCGGTCATCAATACCGTTAGTTAGATCATCAACAATCTTCTTCAGTTGGTCGATATGACCGCCGTCAGGTTTTGCCCATGCACGTCCTTGAACGCCATAAACACGGCCCATGTCATCTTCACCCTTGCGGTAAGGGTTATTCAGCCATGCTTCATTCAGGTTAGAATTCGCATCCCAAGTTTTAGTCCCTAGCTTACGAAAATCTTCAGCATTGTCGTAACCACGGATATAGCCAAGCAGCTCAGCAACTGCGGCTTTCCAAAAACTCTTACGCGTTGTTACCAGTGGGAATTGGTTATTACCAACATCATATTCAAGGTCAGCATTGATCACGGTTAGGCAACGCTTGCCCGTGCGTTCATTTTCAATCCAAGTACCGTCATCAACGATACGCTGACAGAGATCTAAATACTGTTTCACACCAATTCCTTACTTCGTTTGTTGTGGTAATTCGTCTTTGTAGTGACCACGCTTGTATGCCCACACCATCATCAGCACACCGATGATAACCATTGGCAGTGACAAAATTTGTCCCATAGAGATAAACCCACCGAACAAACCTAGGTGAGCATCAGGTTCACGTACGTATTCTACTAAGAAGCGGAATGTACCATATCCAGCTAGGAATAACCCTGATACAGAACCAAGAGGACGCGGCTTTTTGATAAACCAGTTCAAGATGAAGAACAGCACGATACCTTCAAGCGCCATCTCGTAAAGTTGAGATGGGTGACGAGGAAGTGGACCACCGTTAGGGAACACAATCGCCCATGGCACATCAGTCACACGGCCCCAAAGCTCGCTGTTCATGAAGTTACCTAGACGGCCCATACCTAAACCAAATGGGACGAGTGGTGCAATCATGTCTGCCACGCCAAAGAAGGTGCGACCATTCTTTTTCGCATACCAGAACATTGCGGTGATAACACCCAGCAAGCCACCGTGGAAAGACATACCGCCAGTCCATACCTTAAATAGGTACAGTGGGTCTGCTAGGAAAAGGTCAAAGTTGTAGAAAAGTACGTAGCCAATACGACCACCCAACACCACACCTAGAAAGCCAGCAAACAGTAAGTCTGATACTTGCTCTCGAGTCCAACCACTACCCGGTTGATCAGCTCGGCGATTTGCTAACCAAAGAGCAAACATAAAACCGACAAGGTACATTAGGCCGTACCAACGAACTGAGATTGGTCCTAGTTCAATAAGAACAGGATCGATATTTGGGAATTCGATAAAACCCTGAGACATACTTGGCTCTCTATCTAAATTGATTAACGGTTAGCTCAATGACTAACAGAAAAGACACTACAGCAGCATTGTGGCTGCTATAAACATTAAAAATACCGCAAAGAATTTCTTCAGCACAGGGGTTGGCAATTGAGTGGCCAGTTTCGCACCCACTCGAGTGGTCAAAACTGAGGTACAAGATATCGCGATCAAAGCCGGTAGATAAACATAACCCAAGCTATACGCAGGAAGATCATCGACAGAAGATCCATGCCAAATGAAACCTAGCATTCCCGAAATCGCGATAACACAACCGCATACCGAAGATGAGCCGACGGCTTTACGCATTTCCACACCGTGATGGTTAAGGAAAGGTACCGATAAAGACCCACCGCCAATGCCCGCTAAGCTTGATACCAAACCAATCCCGCCGCCACACAACACGGTTTTAGCTGAACCCGGCATCGATTTTTGGCTCTTGGAGCGAATCGACAATAGCATTTGCAACGCCAACACCAAAACAATCACACCAAAGACTTTTGGTAAGTATTGAGCTGGAATTACATCGGCCACGAAAGAGCCGAGGAAGCCACCTATCACCACACCTGGCATCAACCATTTAACGACAAACATCTCTACGTTACCCAACTTTAGATGGTTAATCGCAGACGATCCCGACGTAACGATGATGGTTGATAGCGAAGTAGCCAATGCCATTTGCATCGCAAACTCTTGGGGGATACCCGCTTTAGGAAGCAAAAACAGTAAGGCAGGAACAACCAGCAAACCACCACCAATGCCTAGCAAGCCTGCTAAAACACCAACAATAGCACCAAGGCCCGCTAACAAGCCTATCAGTTCATATGACACGTTAAATCCTATTTTTTACCTGCTCGAATGAAGCCTGTAAATTCACGCTCTTCGAAATAGTTCAGCATCATACTATAGATGTCACTACCATACGGTTTTGAAAGTGCCTTATTTGCCAAATCCTGTAATTCAGCCAAGTTCGATTGACGAATCAAATATTTGGTTCTTGCGACATTCGAGGTATTCATACTTAACGTCTCATACCCCAATCCAATCAATAGCAGCGCGCCCATCGGGTCACCGGCTAACTCGCCACAAATACAAACAGGTAATTGATATTGCTTACAAGTATCATGAATTTGTTTTAATGCCATGATCACCGCAGGGTGCATTGATTCATAGACATCGGATACTCGTGAATTGTTCCGATCAACCGCTAATAAATATTGGGTTAAGTCGTTGGTACCGACTGAAACAAAGTCGACCTTATGCGCAATCAGCGGCAGTATGTACAGCATGGATGGCACTTCAATCATGATACCAACGCGAGGCATACGCACTCGGTTATCAAGCTCATGCACTTCATCATACGCTTGTTCAATCAACTGTAGCGCGTCATCCAACTCCTGTGCACCAGAGATCATCGGCAGCAAAATACTCAAGTTATGGCTTTCACAGCTCGCACGTAGCATGGCACGTAACTGAATAATAAAGATGTCAGGATGATCGAGCGTAAACCGAATACCACGCCAACCAAGGAATGGATTGTCCTCTTCGATAGGAAAATACGGTAAGGCCTTATCACCACCGATATCGAGTGTACGCATCACCACTTGTTTCTCTGGGTAGCTTGCCAGTACAGAACGATACTGCTTGAATTGTTCATCCTCTGACGGGAATCTTTGCTGCAACAAGAAAGAAATTTCAGTTCGATACAGCCCTACGCCATCAACGCCTTGGTTGATAGCGATGTTAGTGTCTGCACTTAAACCCGCATTAAGCAGAATCTCGACTTGCTTGTTGTCTTGCGTTTTTGCCGGTAGGTACAGCTCGCGATTGACCATAGAGGAGAGCTCACTCTCTTCTAGAATCAGCCCTCGATACTCTTTGAGCAGGCTTTTAGTCGGCTCAATAAAGATCTCACCGCTATACCCATCAACAATCGCTCGCTTGCCATTAGCTTGAGCTAGGTTGAGGTTTACCCCCATGACGGAAGGTATGCCAAGCGCTCGAGATAAAATCGCTGCGTGCGAGTTCGCCGCCCCTTCCAAGGAAATCACCGCTAAGAGCTTTTCTTTGGGAATAGACGCTAATACCGAAGCGGTTAACTCACGAACCACTAGGATAATCGGCTTATCTAACGTGCGAAGTTCATGTTCAGAGTTGTGGAGGAAATAGAGCAGCCTTTGTCCGAGCTCTCGGATGTCTTGTGCTCTCTCACGAAGATACACGTCCGACATACGAGCAAAGCGATTAGAATAACTCTCTACAACCTGTCTTAGTGCCCAATCGGCTTTATCGCCTTTCTGGATTTGGCTTTTTAGATCCTTACGCAGCATAGGATCGTTGAGTAAGTGAGTAAACAGGTCAAAGATCGCCAACGCATCTTTATTGATTTCGCTATCTAAGCGCTTTCGCATGCGCTTAAAGTCATTGAGGGCGTTTTCAACCGCTACCGCCAACAACTCATGCTCTCTCTCTATATTGAGCGTCGAAGCAGGATAAACATCGGTGAGTTCAGGCTGAGTGTTGTCCCACCATAAGTCACCAATCGCCACGCCCGATGAAGCTGCAATACCTTTAGTAGCCGGTAGCTTCTGTTGCTCTAACAGCCAATGGCCTTGAGTTTGGGCGTGCGCCACAATAACGGCAAGTTGTGCAGAGAGCGTGACAAGGAAGGATTCTTCCATCTCACTAAATAAACGTGGGGTCTTCTGTTGAATGACCAATACACCGAGCACTTGCTTGCGGTGGATAATCGGAGTACCGAGAAAAGAGTGATAGACGTTTTCTCCAAGCTCTGGAAAAAACTTATAAGCAGGGTGAGCAGACGCTTGTGCAAGGTTGATAGGTTCAGCACTTCTTTTAACAAGGCCAACCAGACCTTCGTCAAAACCAATGTGAATGCTATTGCCTTTGAAGATCAGGCCTTGAGTTGCCATCAACTCAAGGCGCTGCATATCATTATTTGCCAAATACACGGTGCAACATTCCGTCTGCATCGCACTGCATGTCTCTTTAACCAAAATATCAAGAGCCGTCGACACATCTTCAACTCTTGATACGTGTTCAACTATTTCCCTTAGTTGACTGAGCATGCTTAACCTCTACGCAATTTGCGCTTTCCTTTTATTTTTCGCTCTTTAAACGGCATTGCTAAAGATGCGAACTCTTTCATCGCTCGACGGTAAACATCTCGCTTGAAAGAAACAACTTGTCGAACAGGGTACCAGTAACTCACCCAACGCCAACCATCAAACTCAGGTGTACTTCCACGCTGCATATTGATATGCGATTCATCGCAATCTAAGCGCAAAAGGAACCACTTCTGTTTTTGTCCAATACAGACAGGTTTAGAATCCCACCGAACCAGTCGTTTGGGTAGCTTGTAGCGTAACCAATGACGACTTGTCGCGACGATCTTTACATCCTTTTTAGTAAGGCCAACCTCTTCATACAACTCGCGGTACATTGCCTGTTCCGGAGTCTCACCTTCATCTATTCCCCCTTGAGGGAATTGCCATGAATGTTGCCCGTATCGTTTAGCCCAGAAGACCTGACCATGGTTGTTACAGATTACAATACCAACATTTAATCGGTAACCATCGCCATCTATCACTGGCCAACCTCTATCTAAATTTTTAATTACTCTGATTTTTCCACATATCCCCAATCGGAGCAAACTTAGTGACGTGATAAGCGCTATATTTATGAATAATAACTAGGAATATGGATAAGTTTTGCTCAAATTCTAGTTACCCACACAATAGTGAGACATAGACCACATTTATTCACCTTTTCTGTGAATAACTATGTGAAGAATTACCCGCAATCGTTTTTTTTAATCCATAGATTCATCAACACCAAAAACAACAAATCAGTCAAAATAATTTTATTATTATATAAATCAGTAAATTAAAATAACATTCTAGTTTTAAAAAACATTAGAAATGTAAAAGATCTTTCAAAAACCTGACATGGTTAAAGATCAACCACTCCGATGTTTATCCACACTACTAAGTGAAAGATTCATTTTGAACCCCATTTGGCAAGCATTTTATCCACCATAAACCCCTGTTTATTTATCCACTAAATTAATATTTCAATTAATTACCTTTATGTCCTGTGGATAACCCTGAATTTGATCCCTTCTCTCGCAAGGAGATCATTTCTTAACCAGTCGTCATTTGGTGATAACTTCTGATAAAATCATTTTTTTGATCATGCCTTTTATTATGAAACCAGAACCACAAACACAACAAGAGCTGTTAGAGCGCGCGTATGCCATCGCCGGAATGACCTTTAAAGAGCTCGCTGACGAAGCTGAGATGGTGATGCCAAACGACCTTAAGCGTGATAAAGGCTGGGTTGGGCAGCTATTGGAATGGCACTTGGGTGCACCTGCAGGCAGTAAGCCAGAACAAGATTTTGCCAAGCTCGGTATCGAGCTAAAAAGCATTCCGATTAGCTACTCTGGCAAGCCACTCGAAACCACCTTTGTGTGTGTTGCTCCTTTGATGGGTGTGCAAGGCATAACTTGGGAAACCAGCCACGTTCGAAACAAGCTGTCTAAGGTGTTGTGGATCCCTGTCGAGGGAGAAAGAGAGATCCCGCTAGCAGAGAGGCATGTAGGATCCCCTTTGCTATGGACACCAAGCGAGGCTGAAAACGAGCTTCTAAAAAGGGATTGGGAAGAACTGATGGAATTGATCGTGTTAGGCAATGTTGAACAAATAACAGCAAGGCACGGTGAAGCGCTGCATCTACGACCAAAAGCCGCCAACAGCCGAGTGTTAACGGAAGCCTACGGTGCAAGTGGAAAGCCCATCAAGACTAAACCGCGTGGTTTTTACCTAAGAACTCAATTCACCCACAAATTGCTGACGACACACTACGCATAGGTCGCTTAACGCACTTCAAAGATAGGATGATCAGTGTGTTATCAACCGTCGGTAGTAAGAAACGAGTTCTAATGAGGTTTGAGCGCCAGTTCAATATCACAGTAGCTTTGGCTTGGCTCATTACCAAACTCATCATAGGCGTTGTGTAAGCGAAGATACGCCTTTTCAAAGCCGAGCCGGAGTAACTCTTCTTTCACTTGATCCAAGGATCCAAAGTGAAGCGGCTCACCGTCTTGCTTTACCGGTTCTAGCTTGTGTTTATATTCCACTGCTAATAGATATTCCGAGATATCGGAACAGCCAATAACGTATACCTTTGGTGTTTGATACGAGTCTTTGTGCTCTCCATGTAACCACATGTCTAATTGATGCTTTTGCATAGCCAGCCTCCCTTGCTCTATAAAGCGTAGTAGAACTCTTTTTCTTTACTAGATAACGACTTAAAAAAGCACACATAACGGCTTAAAAAAGCAAAAAAGAGAAGCAAGTGCTTCTCTTTTTTGGCCAGTTCTAGTTCAAAAGCTTGCACTTCCGACGCCACAACTATCGCTGATATTTATCTTAAGGGGTGAAAGGCGCTATCACCCCACAAGATTACGTCGGTATTCGCGCGCTTAAGACTCGACGAAGGTGACGAACTCGACGTTCAATCGTAACGACTTCAGGTTCAGAAAAACCAATTGGTCGACCATCGGCTTCAAGGCCAATATCTCTCAATAAATGAGTATTGTTCCATGGTAGATCGTATGAACTACGACGAACTTTTCGTTGCCATTCACGTTCTTCACGACGAAGGTCTGCACGGATAAGGACTGTTGCTAGTTTTAAGTATACTGAGTGACGCATAATAACTCTCCAGTTGTAAAATAAACTGAGGAAAAATAGCGTGTTAAATAGTATGAGGGCTTCTCACTTAGCTGCTATTTTTCCGCAGCCAAATAAGGGTACGGATCTATTAGTTAGGTTTATCTTGGGTGTTTCGATCGGCCATGGCTGATGTATGTGACATATCAGTCACCATGTCAGTACACGGATCAAACGACGCGCAAATATGCTGTATAAAATCGAAATGTTTCATTTGCGCCTCCAAGCTAACTAAAAAATCCAAAAAGAAATGGGGAAGTAAAAGCAGACAAGTCTTTGTTAAATCGTTGCTTTCACGGTTAAAGTCTAACCAAGTGAGTATATTATTCAACCGATAATTGGTTAACATTTTTAAAACAATGCATTCGCCTGAAATATCAGTTGCATATTCATTTACATATAACATATTCACTATGATTATATAAAATCACAGCATATCTCTCTTAGTGCTGAGCTAGAAAACAACGGACTATCCCTCAGAAACAAAAAAGCCACGTAGATACGTGGCCTTTAATTTACGGTGACTGAATAAATCTACTTAGAAAAGAGTCTAAACAACCCCTTCAGAGATTAGGCTGTGTTTATTCAGCAAGCGGTACATCGTCGCTCGTGATACACCGAGCTCCTTAGCTGCCAACGAAACCTGACCACCGTAAGATTCCAAAACAATTAACAACGCATCGCGCTCTGAGCGCTCTCGAATACTCTTCAAGCTTCGGCGTTCATCATTCTGCTTCGGTAAATCCAGTTGGTGATCCTCAATGATCACAGCATCAGACATCAACACAACACGCTTAATCTGATTCATCAGCTCACGCACATTTCCAGGCCAATGGTATCGATTCATCGAACGGATAGCATCGTCTGAGAAGCTCTTCGCTTGAGCATTAAACTCTTTCGAGTACTCACGCAGAAAATGATTCGCCAGTACTGAAATATCGCTCACACGTTCTTTTAAGCTTGGAACATGAATACGCAGAACATTGATATAGTGATAAAGCTCTTCATTGAAGTCGCCCTCGATCAACGCCTTCTCGATATCAGAGGAGTTCGCGGCCAGAATACGCACATCGACAGATTTAGGTCCATTCGCAGTTTCAATCTTACCTTCTTGTAGAAAGCGCAACAGGTTCAGTTGTTGATTGCGTGGCATCGCTAAAACATCATTAAGCAAGATGGTTCCGCCATCGGCTTCTTCCAACATACAAGGCGCAGTCGCTGACTGTGCTGATATGCCAAACACCTCGGCCTCTATTCTCATTTCAGACAAGGCACGACAGTTAACCGTTAAAAATGGTTTCTGTGCTCGCGACGAATTTTGATGAATCGAGCGTGCAATCGTCTCTTTACCAGCCCCACTCTCGCCATAAATCAAGATACTGACATCAGTCGGCCCAATACGCTTTACTTGGTCTCTCAAGCGCTTCACGGCCACAGAATCGCCTAGCAGTCCCATGTTGTTATTGATGCCGTAGTTTGGCCATACCTTCTGCTCAAGCTTAAGCATACCCAGTTGGTGACCAATGGTACTCAGCAATTGAGCATCTGGGATTGGTGCCGTGAAAAAGTCGATACAGAAGTTGACGATAAACTGGCAGATCGTATCAGAGCTTAATTGAGATTCACGGATAAAGGCGAGCCATCTCACCTGCTTGTTATTGCTCACAAGGTTAGCAATACCGTTGAGACTGAACTCATCATGACTAAGATCGACAATACCAATACATGGGCCAATATCAGCAATCAAGGCATCGGCTTTTCGTAAATCTGCACACTGGGTACACTGCCAACCCACTTGTTCTAACACTGATAACCAGGGTTCGTACGCACCACCAACGACGATAAGAGAACCTGGTAAGGAATCCATCTTAAATTGAGTTCCCATCCTTCTTCCTTATTCTATTTTTATTTAAATCAGACTAATACGAGTCACTGCTTCATCGTTCGACAAAATGCCGCGAGAGCGTATTCAGCGCAGAGACGTATAGTAGTGAGACTATCTTAGATTTTATGTCTCAATAGTAAGACTATGTCAGAAATAACGATTTTTCGAATCAAGAGTGCGGTACAGACTAGGTTTTGAAGCCCCAAAACAGAAAAAGCCACCCGAAGGTGGCTTTTTAATTACATAGGCTGTTACGCCCTATAAGCGAGAATTACGCCTGTGGACGCATTGCCGGGAACAAGATCACGTCACGGATTGTGTGCGTGTTTGTAAATAGCATTGCTAGACGGTCGATACCGATACCTTGACCCGCTGTTGGCGGTAGGCCGTGCTCTAGTGCAGTAATGTAGTCTGCATCGTAGTACATCGCTTCGTCATCACCCGCGTCTTTCGCGTTAACTTGCGCTTTGAAACGCTCGTCTTGGTCTTGTGCATCGTTAAGCTCAGAGAAACCATTCGCAACTTCACGGCCACCGATGAAGAACTCAAAACGGTCTGTGAAGAACGGGTTGTCATCGCTACGACGAGCTAGAGGAGAGATGTCCGCTGGGTAGCCAGTGATGAACGTTGGTTGAATTAGCTGAGGCTCAGCCGTTTCACCAAAGATCTCTTCTAGAAGCTGACCACATGTCCAGAACGTTTCTACGTCTACGTGTACAGATTTTGCGATAGCAACCATCTTTTCACGGTCTTGTAGGTCTGCTTCTGTTAGCGCTTGAATCTCAGCGTGCTCAGGGTTGTAGTGTTTGATTGCATCGAACATGCTCATGCGAGCGTAAGTGCCACCGAACTCAACCGTTTCGTCACCGTAAGGCATAGAAGTAGAACCAAGAACGTCCATTGCTGCCGTGCTTAACATCTCTTCTGTCAGATCCATAAGGTCTTTGTAGTCAGAGTACGCTTGGTAGAATTCCATCATTGTGAATTCTGGGTTGTGACGTGGAGATAGACCTTCGTTACGGAAGTTACGGTTGATCTCGAATACACGGTCAAAACCACCCACCACTAGACGCTTAAGGTAAAGCTCTGGTGCAACACGTAGGTACATGTCGATGTCTAGTGCATTGTGATGAGTGATGAACGGACGTGCAGTTGCGCCACCCGGGATCACGTGCATCATTGGCGTTTCAACTTCTAGGTAGCCTTTCGCGCTCATGAAGTTACGGATTGAAGATACAAGCTTAGAACGCACGATGAATGCATTGCGAGAATCTTCGTTCACGATTAGGTCAACGTAACGCTGACGGTAACGCATTTCTTGATCAGTTAGACCGTGGAACTTCTCTGGTAGAGGACGAAGTGCTTTAGTCAGCAGTTCAAACTCTTCCATGTTCACGTAAAGGTCGCCTTTACCTGATTTGTGAAGCGCACCTTTAACACCGATGATGTCACCGATATCTAGGCCTTGGTACTTCTCTTTCAGTACTTTTTGAACGTCTTTCGCTGCGTATGCTTGGATACGACCAGAAGTTTCTTGAATCGCAAGGAATGGACCACGCTTCGCCATAACACGACCAGCGATCGCAACGATGTGGTTAAGCTCTTCTAGCTCTTCCTTAGTCTTCTCACCGAATTCCGCTTGAAGATCGCCAGCTAGGTGCTCACGACGGAAGTCATTTGGGTGACCGTTAGCTTTGCAGTTTTGGCGGATGTGATCCAGCTTGCTGCGGCGCTCAGCGATTAGTTTGTTCTCTTCAGGTGAAGAAGCTTCTTGTGCGTTTTCGTTTTGAACAGCATCAGTCATTAGAGATGTACCCTGCTTTTAAAATTTGGACCGCTATATTTTTGCAAATATAGGCATTTTTACCAATATTATTGGTAAAGCTTAATAGTTGATAAAGCTTACAGACCTGATTTCAGGCTAGCTTCAATAAACTTGTCTAAGTCACCGTCAAGAACCGCTTGAGTATTACGGTTTTCGATGCCGGTGCGTAAATCTTTGATACGAGAATCATCCAGCACGTAAGAGCGGATTTGACTGCCCCAACCGATGTCTGATTTCGTCTCTTCGCTCGCTTGTTTTTCAGCATTTTGTTTTTGAATCTCAAGTTCAAAAAGCTTAGCACGTAGCTGCTTCATCGCTTGATCTTTGTTCTTATGCTGCGAACGGTCATTCTGACACTGAACCACAGTGTTAGTCGGAACGTGAGTAATACGTACCGCTGATTCCGTGGTGTTTACGTGCTGACCACCAGCGCCAGAGGCACGGTATACGTCAATACGTAGGTCAGAAGGATTAATGTCGATCGTAATGTTGTCATCAATCTCAGGATAGATAAACGCAGATGCAAATGAAGTATGACGACGACCACTTGAATCAAATGGTGACTTACGAACTAGACGGTGAACACCAGTCTCTGTGCGTAACCAACCGTAAGCATACTCACCAGAAATACGTACCGTTGCGCCTTTAAGGCCAGCAACATCACCATCCGACACTTCGATAACTTCAGTCTTGAAGCCTTTCGAATCTGCCCAACGTAAGTACATGCGCAACATCATTGAAGTCCAGTCTTGAGCTTCTGTACCGCCCGAACCTGACTGTAAATCGATGTAGCAATCTGATGCATCGTGATCACCAGAGAACATACGACGGAATTCCAGCTTCTCTAGCTTAGCTTCAAGCTCGGCCAGTTCTGGTTCAATTTCATCGAACGTTTCTTGATCTTCTTCTTCAACCGCAAGCTCTAATAGGCCATCAACATCCTCAACACCTTGGTCAAGTTGGTCGATCGTTTCTACTACCGCTTCCAATGCAGAACGTTCTTTACCTAGCGCTTGAGCACGCTCAGGTTCGTTCCATACATCCGGTTGTTCTAATTCTGCGTTTACTTCTTCTAGACGCTCTTTCTTAGCGTCATAGTCAAAGATACCCCCTCAGGATATTTGTGCGCTCAGACACATCCTGCAGACGGTTTTTTATAGGATTGATTTCAAACATTTTAGCTCATCATTTATGAGTAGAATTTAACCGAAGAATTGTACTCAAAAGTGTGACGGAGATACAGAATTTTTTAGAGTGGTGAACCAAGATTCAACAACTTAATGGGATATAAAATTGACAGGCATAAAAAACACGTAAATTTTGTAAGGGCAGGAAGGAAAACAAGCCCTGTTTTTGAACAGAGCTTGTTGAATTTGGCACTATATGATGAGCATTATTGAGCCCAAAATCACTATTTGGCTTCGATATGATCAATCATCAGCTGCAACGATTGGTTGCCGCGAAATTCGTTGATATCGAGCTTAAATGCAAGATGAACGGTTTTTACTGATGCATCAGGCCAGCGACGTAGGTCGACGTTAAAGGCAATACCATCAATCATCACATTGGTTGGGTGGCCTTTGTAGAGCGGCTCAAGCATCAGCTTAAGGTGCTTTTCACCCACCAGCTTTTGGTGCAGCACTTTAAACTCACCATCGAAGATTGGCTCAGGGAAAGCTTGTCCCCACGGGCCACCTGAACGCAGCGTTTCAGCGGTGTGCATCGAGAACTCTTCTGGTAACAGCTCACCATCAGACAAGATAATGCCCTTCAGTGCTGTTTCTCCAAGTTCATTCTTCACCACATCATTGAACAGCTTGCTGAAGCGTTCAAAGTCCTTTTCCATGATGGTTAAACCAGCCGCCATTGCGTGGCCACCAAATTTAAGAATCAAGCCAGGGTTTTGAGTATCAATTCGGTCCAATGCGTCACGCATGTGCAGACCCGGAATTGAACGACATGAACCTTTGATACTGCCTTCGCCGCCATCTGCAAACGCAATCACTGGGCGGTGGTATTTGTCTTTGATACGCGAAGCCAAAATACCAATCACACCTTGGTGCCAATCACGTTGGAACAGGGCTAAGCCAGAAGGTAGGTCGTCTTTACCAAATTCAAGGCGCTCACAAAAAGCCATCGCTTCTTGCTTCATACCCTCTTCGATCTCTTTACGTGTTTGGTTCAAGCCATCTAACTCACTCGCCATTCGACGAGCCGCATGGATGTTGTTACTCATTAGCAGCTCAACACCAAAAGACATGTCGTCTAATCGACCAGCTGCATTGATACGAGGACCAAGAGCAAAGCCAAAGTCAGACGCCACCAAACGCTTAGCGTCTCGCTTAGCAATTTCGATCAAGGCTTGAATGCCCGGACGAGCTTTACCCGCACGAATACGTTGCAAACCTTGATGAACTAAAATTCGGTTGTTTTCATCGAGTGGAACCACGTCGGCAACCGTACCCAGCGCCACAAGGTCAATCAGTTCCATCAACTTAGGTTCTGTCATGCCGCGCTCTGCAAACCAACCCAATTTACGCATGTGAACACACAATGCCATCATCAGGTAAAAAGCGACACCAACCCCCGCTAGGGCTTTCGAAGGAAAAGCACAACTTTCAAGGTTTGGGTTAACCATAGCATCGACCATTGGCAGTTCATTGCCCGGCAAGTGATGATCGGTAACCAGAACCTCTAGCCCTTTCTCTTTAGCAAAGCGAACACCTTCAATTGAAGATACACCGTTGTCGACCGTCATGATCACTTCAGCACCAAGCTCGATTGCCTGTTCAACAACCTCAGGGCTCAAGCCATAACCATCTTCAAAACGGTTTGGTACCAGATAGTCGACGTTAGAGCTGCCGAGCATACGTAACGCTAAAACAGACAGCGCCGAGCTGGTCGCGCCATCGGCATCAAAGTCACCAACAATGATGATGCGTTTTTGCTGCTGAATAGCTTTGAACAACAGCTCAACCGCAGCATCAATGCCGCCCAGTTTTTGATAAGAGTGCAAGCCTTTCGCTGCTGTCTCTAGTTGGTCGGCACTGTCGATTCCACGACTCACATAAATGCGCTTTAACAAGTCAGGTAAGTGAGCAGGTAAGACTGAAATGTCGACCTCAGGACGGCGTTGGATCTCTATCATATAAAAATGGGCCCGATATCAATCAGGCCACTCCTTAAATCAAAAACATGGGGGATAAATTGGCAATACAGAAAACGAGATTATTGCTCTAAACGTTGAAGAAGTTGTGCTGGCGGTAAGTAACCACTCACCAACTCACCACTTGCTAGCACGATAGCCGGTGTGCCATTGATGCCAAGCTCACGACCCAGTTGGTATTGTTTAGCAATGATCTGCTTTTGCTCTGCTAGGTCTTTACCAGACGCTGGCATTTGACGGTTTACTTTAGCGTCATGCATCGCTGTTTTTGGATCATCTGACGCCCAGATTGCTGCCATTTGATCGGCAACTTGCCCTGTCGCACCTTGGCGTGGGTAAGCCATGTAACGAACGGTGATACCCAAATCGTTGTAGCCTTGCATTTGGCTGTGCAGACGAACACAGTAGCCGCACGTAATGTCAGTAAATACCGTCACAACATACTTTTCGTTATCGGCTTTGTATTCAATAACCGTATCCGACATCGCTGCCACTTTTTCAGCATTCAGCGGAGCTTGACGCTCAGCCAAAACATCACTGAACTTTCCGTTTTCATCCAAAGAGTAAAGAGTGCCGGCTAGAAAGTGATCGCCCTCTGGAGAAGAAAAGATAATGCCGCTGTTGGTTTGAACTTCTAAAAGACCATCGATATCCGAAGGCACAATCTTATCGACCTTAATACCGATTTTTTCAAAACGCTTAGTTAACGCAGCTGTATCAATAGCTTGAGCTGGAGCAGCTTCTACGGCTGTTGATGTTGTTTCTACTTTCGCTTCTGATGCATTACATGCAGTAATCATAAGAGGAAGCGCTAGTAGAGGAAGACGGCGTAATACGCTCATTAAGTTCACCTTAAAAATAAATGGATTTAAGCACGTGGGTGATGCTGTGCGTGAATTTGCTTCAGCCTTTCAGTCGCCACGTGAGTATAAATTTGGGTTGTCGATAAGTCACTATGCCCAAGTAACATCTGTACGACCCTGAGATCTGCGCCATAGTTCAGTAAATGCGTCGCAAAAGCGTGTCTCAATACGTGTGGTGACAACAGCTCTGTATCGATCCCAGCGACGACCGAGTAGTGCTTAATACGATACCAGAACGTCTGACGGGTCATTTGCTTGGCGCGTTTACTCGGAAAAACCACATCAGAACTGTTTTCGCCAAGTAGATGTGGACGACCTTGTTCAATAAAAGTCTCTATCCAATCCACCGCATTTTCGCCCATTGGTACTAAGCGCTCTTTGCCACCCTTACCAATAACACGCACCACGCCCTGTCTTAGGCTGATGTTTTCCATCGTCAAGCTAACCAGTTCTGTCACACGCAAACCGGTTGCATAGAGTAACTCAAGCATCGCCTTATCGCGAAGCTCAATCGGATCGTTCGGATCTGGCGCATCGAGCAAAGCATCAACCTGTTCTTCGCTCAAATCTTTCGGCAAGCGTTGCGGCAGCTTCGGGCTGATCAACAAGGCACTTGGATCATCGCCTCTGATTTTCTCGCGGTGCAAATATTGGAACAAGCGACGAATCGCCGACAACATACGGGCACGAGAGGTCTGCTTAAAATCGGCGTCGGCTAACCAGCCTTGATAATCCTGTAAACCTGAAAGGCTAATGAAGTCGAGGCGGTAATTGTTCTTTTCCATCCACGCTAATAACTTGGACAAATCGGTACGGTACGAGACAAGCGTATTCTCCGATAATCCTCGCTCCATCCACATAGCATCTAAAAACTGCTCAACGAGACCGTGGTCTGCGCTCTGCCCTTGAGGCGACTGCATAGTGTTACTCACAATATTGGAAACTGTTTTGAGAGTATGCCAGAGCAAATATGAATGCCATAAAAATTACGACTTGAGCGGATAATCGCTGCAATCGAAGTCGATTTATGGTTAGAATTCGCCATCTGAAATTAAAATCGAACGTTTGCTATGAAAATTGGATTATTTTACGGCTCAACCACCTGCTACACAGAAATGGCAGCAGAGAAAATTCGCGGCATTATTGGTGAAGACCTAGTTGATATCCATAACGTGAAAGAAAGCCCTCTTTCATTGATGGCGGACTACGACCTTTTATTGCTGGGCATCTCGACTTGGGACTTCGGTGAAATCCAAGAAGATTGGAATGAACTGTGGGAAGACATCGCAACCACGCCTATGAAAGGCAAGGTTGTGGCTCTGTTTGGTTTGGGTGACCAAGAAGGCTACGGCGAATGGTTCCTAGATGCGATGGGTCTATTGCATGATGAACTGAAAACCGCGGGTGCAGAGTTTGTTGGCTTCTGGCCAAACGATGACAGCTACGAGTTCGAAGCGTCTAAAGCGTTAACCGAAGACAAATCTCAATTCGTTGGTTTGGCGCTTGATGAAGATTCACAATACGAGCTAAGCGACGACCGTATCGCAAGCTGGGTTGAGCAAGTACTGGTTGAGTACAGCGAAAAGCTATAACCAAACAGAAGTACTCCCGGCTAAGTAGCTAACCAAGTAACTAGCTGGATATAAAAAGACCACAGAATACAAAAAGGCCTCATTACTGCGAAGTAATGAGGCCTTTTCTATTTCATCTCGAAGGACAATCTAATCTCAACGGAAGATTAAACAGTCTCCTCAGCCATCTCTTGCTCTGTTGATTTACCAACGAAGAACATACAGATGATTGCAGCAGTCGTTGGAAGCAACCAACCCATACCGATCTCAAACAGTGGCAGCATCTTAAGTGCAGACACGTCTACACCCGCTACTTTAGCGCCATCAATAAGAGCAAACAGCAGTGACACTAATACTACTACGCGGTAAGCCACTTTTGGATTAGGGAAACGGCTACGTAAGAATGTCAGAGCAACCAACGCGATAGCGACTGGGTACAGTGCAAACAGTACTGGAACAGACAGAGAAATCAGTTGAGAAAGACCAACGTTCGCAACGGTTGCACAAGCTACACCATTGATGATTACCCAAGTCTTGTAAGACAGAGGCGTTAGCGAGCTGAAGTAATCAGAACATGCTGACACAAGGCCAATCGCCGTAGTTAGACATGCTAATAGTACGATCACAGAAAGCACTAGCTGACCAGAAGGACCAAACAACGATTGAACGTATAGGCTTAAAATAGCACCGCCATTGTCTGCACCAGCTGCGACTGTTGCACTTGTTGCGCCTAGGAAAAATAGAGAGATGTAAACAAACGCCAGACCCGCTGCGGCAATACAACCCGCGCTAATTAGGTACTTAGTCGTCGCTGCACGGTCAGTAATGCCCTTGCTACGAATCGCATCAACAATCAGCATACCAAACATCAAAGAAGCAAAAGTATCCATGGTGTTGTAGCCTTCAAGGAAACCTTTGGTTAGTGGTTGAGTGATGTACTCACCGTGAGCCGCAAGAATATCGCCTTGAGGGTTAACGAATACAGCAATCGCCAGCACAACCAAACCAACGAACAGTGCAGGTGTTAGCACCTTACCAATGACGTCAATAAGCTTACCTTGCGACCATGAGAAGAACATCGCTACTGCAAAAAATGCAATCGAAAAGAGAGTTAGGTGAGCTTGAGAGGCATCGATGAAGAACGGTTTCACCGCCATCTCATAGGCAACAAGGCCAGTACGCGGTGCAGCAAATGCAGGACCGATAATGATAAAGATCAGTACAGCCATGATGGTTGCTGCTTTCTTAGGAAGATCTTTAGTTAAGTGACCCCAAGAGCCACCAGCCACTGCGACCGCGACGATAGTGATTAACGGCAGACCAACGGCAGTCAGCAGAAAACCAGACATCGCTGGAAGGAAGTGATCACCGGCTAATTGGCCAGCTAGAGGTGGGAAGATGATGTTACCCGCACCCAAGAAAAACGCAAAAAGCATAAAGCCCAATGCCATTATATCTGTTAGTTTTAGACTCTGTTTCACAGATAATCCTTAATTATATTTATGAATTTATGTTGTGCTTACATGAATGTTACAGCTCAAAGCTGCCAATCAATCTATAAAATAGTCGCGCATAATGACGAAACAACTGGCTAGCTGCAAGTCACCACACAAAAACACCATATAAATTTGCATATGAGAACAAAAAGCAGTGGATTCCACTAGCTATAGAAAAATAGCCACAATTATAAACTAACCATAATGCACAACAATATTCTTCCAAACAGAACATTGATTCATACAATCGGTTAACATTAGAGCTAATCACTTAAAATACCTCGATACTCAGAACATTAATGAAAGACAAAACAGTGCAAACTAAAAGCTTCAATTTTAAGCAATTCTCAATTTACGGCGGGAAAAGCGGTATGCCAGTCAGTACCGATGGCGTATTACTTGGCGCTTGGGTAAGCCTGCCACAAAGATCATGTGTACTCGATATTGGAACCGGGACAGGTCTGCTGGCTTTGATGGCTGCGCAGCGTTTTGAAGATGCTTCAATCTCTGCGATAGATATTGATCAACACGCTATTGATGCTGCCACTGTCAATATTGAGCAGTCGCCTTGGCAAAATCGTATCTCCCTTGATCACGGCAGCGTGTTAACAACCGACTTTCCACAAAGGTTTGATGCGATCATCTGTAACCCGCCCTACTTCAACTCTGGAGAACAGGCGCAGCAAAGCCAAAGAGCCACCGCCAGGCACACCGACAGCTTGGATCATTTAGCGCTTGCCCAGCGTTGTTTCGAGATAACAACCGACGCCGCGACTGCCAGTTTCATCCTACCGACGCCTGAGGGGGAAGGTTTTATCAAGCTTGCCGAGCAATGTGGTTGGTATCTAGCAAAACGCCTTGATGTAAAAACAACAGATAAAAAGCCAGCTAGCCGAATTTTATTCGAGTTATCTAAAGATCCTGCTTGCGAGCAAGATTTGCAGCGCGAATCGCTTACAATTCACCATCAAGGTGGTTATAGCGAAGCATTTATTGCGCTCACTAAAGATTTTTATCTCAAGATGTAGCAAATACCATGTGATCCTAATCACTAATGCTTCTATAATGTCCGACTACTCTTTTTTATCGTCTGCTTTTTGAGGCAGAAACATTTATTGCTTGTGGAGAAACAACAGTGATCAGAACCTTTGCAGAACTCGATCTAAACCAAGAGCTGCTTAAAGCAATTGACGAAATGGGCTACGAACGTCCAACACAGATACAAGCTGAAGCAATCCCACAAGCGTTAGATGGAAGAGACGTTTTGGCTTCTGCGCCAACAGGTACTGGTAAAACAGCATCATTTGTATTGCCAGCACTGCAATACCTACTGGATTTCCCACGTAAGAAATCTGGCCCTGCTCGTATGCTTATCCTGACGCCAACGCGTGAGCTAGCAATGCAGATCACCGAACAAGCACGTGAGCTTGCTAAATACACCAGCCTAAATATCTTCACGATCACGGGCGGTGTGATGTACCAAGAGCACGCAGATATCTTAAGTACCACTCAAGATATCGTAGTAGCAACACCTGGCCGCTTGATGGAATACATTGAAGGCGAGCGTTTTGACTGTCGCGCGATTGAATGGCTGGTTCTAGATGAAGCCGACCGCATGCTAGACATGGGCTTTGGTCCTGTTGTTGACCGTCTGTCTGCAGAGTGTCGCTGGCGTAAACAAACTTTACTTTTCTCAGCAACGCTAGAAGGTAAAGGCATTGAAGGCTTCACCGAGGATCTACTTAAAAACCCAGCGGAGATCGATGCGAAATCATCACTTCGTGAGCGTAAGAAGATCACTCAGTGGTACCACCGCGCAGATACAGCAGAGCACAAGCTGAACATCCTAAAGCACATCATCACCGAGCAAGCTGAGCGCAGCATCGTATTCTTGAAGACGCGTGATCGTCTAGGTGATCTACGAGCTCAACTTGAAAGCGCGCAAATCCCATGTGCGTGGATCCAAGGTGAAATGCCTCAAGATCGTCGTAACAACGCGATTGCTCGTTTCCGTGACGGCTCTGTAAACGTACTACTAGCGACTGACGTTGCTGCTCGTGGTATCGACCTTCCAGACGTAAGCCACGTAATCAACTACGACATGCCACGTACTGCTGACGTATACCTACACCGTATTGGCCGTACGGCTCGTGCTGGTAAAAAAGGTAACGCGGTTTCTATCATTGAAGCGCACGATCAACTAATGATTGAGCGTGTGGCTCGTTACACAGACGAACCAATCAAAGAACGCTTCATCGAAGGCATGCGCCCTACGCATAAGAAAGCGGCCGTGACTAAGAAGAAGAAGCCGAAGAAAGAAGATAAGAAAGCGGTAGAGAAACAAAAAATCGCGAAGAAGAAAAAAATCGCGAAGAAAAAGAAAGCAGCAAAGAAGAAGTAATCTACCAGCTTCAACGATTCAATAAAAAAGCCCCATGCAGTTCGCTGCATGGGGCTTTTCTCTATCTGGTCTGTTATCAGGCTAAAACCGAGAGCTACTCGTTAGCCAAGGACTACTAGTTTTGCTCTTCGCGCTTAAAGACAAGCTCTTTCGCGTTCGACTCTTCTTCAACGAAGTAGTAGCCCGCCGTATCAAACTGGGTCAGCGCCTCAACCGAGTCGATCTTGTTCTCGATGATGTAGCGAGCCATCATGCCACGCGCTTTCTTCGCGTAGAAACTGATCACCTTGTACTGACCGTTCTTGCAGTCTTTGAATACAGGGGTAATCACTTGGCCATCCAAGTTCTTCGGCTTCACGGCTTTAAAGTATTCGTTAGACGCCAAGTTGATCAACACATTGTCGCCTTGAGCATTCAACGCTTCATTCAGCTTGTCTGTGATGATGTTGCCCCAGAACTGGTACAAGTTAGTACCACGAGCATTGGCTAAGCGTGTACCCATCTCTAGGCGGTATGGCTGCATCAAATCTAATGGCTTAAGCAAGCCATATAACCCAGAAAGCATGCGCAGGTGGTCTTGTGCGTAGTCAAAATCTTCATCCGATAGCGTTTCAGCGTCTAGGCCAGTGTATACATCGCCTTTAAAGGCTAGGATTGCTTGGCGTGCGTTGTCTTGGGTAAAGGTCTCGCTCCACTGCTCAAAGCGCGCTACGTTCAACCCTGCGATTTTATCGCTGACTTTCATCAGTGCAGAAATATCTACTGGCGTCAGTTTGCGGCACTCTTCAATCAGCTCAGCAGAGTGTTCAACAAACTCAGGCTGACTAAAGCGTTCCGTCGCTAATGGTGATTCGTAATCAAGTGTTTTGGCTGGAGAAACGACAACTAACATAACTTTACCCTAATCGGTTATCTAACTGGATGCTGCTAGAGTATAGAAAAAACATCAACTTGTCTTTATGACTCTTCCTATTACTTCGATAGGGAGAATGAGCTTCGATAGACAGAATGAGACAAATGACAGGCAAACAAAAAGGCTAAGGTCGAAACCTTAGCCTTTCTAATCACTTTAGGATGAGCCGTTTATCGCTCCAACAAGATTACTTCTTGTTGTTGTCCCAAATACCGTCTTCCAGCTGAGACTTAAGCTCTGGGAAGTCATTCGAATCGAATGTTGGTACTTTACCCGCGTCTAGTTGGCGGTTGTAGTCTTTCGCTAGCTTAATCACGATACCTGATAGCAGGATAATCGCCACCAAGTTAACAATCGCCATTAGGCCCATCGATACGTCAGCCAGTGCCCATACCGTTGGTAACGTCGCTAGAGAACCGAACATAACCATACCCAGAACAACGATACGGAACAGCACTAGGCCCTTCTTGTTGTTGTGCTCAAGGAAGATAAGGTTCGTTTCAGCGTACGAGTAGTTTGCAATGATTGAAGTGAAAGCGAAGAAGAAAATCGCTACCGCTACAAAAATGCCGCCCCATTCGCCCACTTGTGCTGTTAGTGCACGTTGCGTTAGTTCGATACCCGTTACTTCACCGTGTGGTACATACTCACCAGACATCAGGATGATTGCGACTGTTGCTGAACAGATAACAATGGTATCCATGAACACGCCTAGCATTTGCACGTAACCTTGTGATGCTGGGTGCGGTGGGTAAGGCGTAGCAGAAGCTGCTGCGTTTGGCGCAGAACCCATACCCGCTTCGTTCGAGAACAAACCACGTTTGATGCCGTTAATCATCGCTTGTGCGATTGCGTAACCTAGGCCACCCGCTGCTGCTTCTTGCAGACCGAATGCACTCTTGAAGATAAGAGCCAGTACTTCAGGCACTTTCTCGATGTTCGCGAACATCACGTACATAGCGATCGCTAGGTAAGCCAATGCCATGATTGGAACGATGATTTCTGCTGTGCGTGCAATCTTACGGATACCACCGAAGATAACGAACGCAGAGATGATTACGATACCAACACCAACGTAGCTACGCTCAAGGTCGAATGCCGTATTCATTGCGCTTGCAATCGCGTTCGCTTGAACCGCGTTGAATACAAGACCAAATGCAATGATGAGGAAGATAGAGAATAGAACCCCCATCCAACGCATGCCTAGGCCTTTCTCCATGTAGTATGCAGGGCCGCCGCGGTAGTTACCGTCGTTATCACGCGTTTTATATAGCTGTGCCAGTGTGCTTTCTGCAAACGATGTTGCCATACCTAGCATTGCGATTAGCCACATCCAGAAGATAGCACCAGGGCCACCAGCGGTTAGTGCTACAGCAACACCTGCCATGTTACCCGTACCTACACGAGCAGCGAGACTAGTACAAAGAGCTTGGAAAGAAGAGATACCAGCACTGTCTGCTTTACGGCTGTTTCTAAGAACAGAGAACATGTGGCCGAAATGGCGGAATTGAATGAAGCCTAGTCGTACAGTGAAGTAGATACCCACACCAACCAGTAAGTAAACTAAGATAGATCCCCAAAGGAGATCGTTCATCAAATTGATTAAGTCTGTCACGTGAACCTCGTAATTGAGTTTAAGCACCGATCATGCTTCCTAGCCTTCCTCTTAATCGCCTATGCCTCTGTCAATGTTGTGTCGGCACTCTTGTTATATTCTTGCGGCGATTGAGACTGTAAATGTCGCTTCATGCATCCATTTTACGTATCAGTGTATTTTTTGACGGGCGGATAATGCAGCGAGACGGCCTAAAAATCAATATGCAAATACACTTATATTAAAATGACATTTCACTAATAACACACCTTTTGTTAACACAACTTTCAACAATGCAACCCAATAAAAGTCACATTATCGGGACATAATATCAACAACAGCCACGGCACTACCCCAACAAGAACACCATCCTATAAAAATGACGTCAGCCTAGGTTTTACAAGGTATAGTGAAGATCTTCGTTTTTTTCTAGGCCAATGAGATCCCTATACCGCACGGTACCATGTGCACTTCAATGCATTGTAGTCAAAACGCTATTCCATTCGCACAATGAATTAACATTCAATAACCCCCAATTTAATCGTTTACTTAGGTTTGTTTGCCTGTTTTTTATACATAATAATTATCACAATGTGTGAGCATGCATAAGAAAATAGAACAAAAGCTTCATGGATTTGAAACAAATGAGAAACAAATCAAAGTTATTGTGAACCTAAATATGATATTTATTGGTTCGTAAGAACTAGTCCCACGGAAGGAGATATGGCTTATGGATAGCTTTCAATTCGATGAAGTATCAGAACTAGAAATGCCTCGTGTAACTCAAAAATCACGCTCGAAACCACTCAAGCGTAAGTGGCGTGAAATCGAAGCCATCAACGATCGTAGGCAGCTTGAGAAAGAGCTGAGAGAGATGAACCTAGGTCTTGATTTTAGCCTTGACGATATAAAACTTTAATCAGCACGATAAGAAATCAGATAGCAAAAGGCACCTATATAGGTGCCTTTTTTATTTTTTGAGGTAGTTAATCCGCTCAAAGCGCCATTTAGAAACCAACCCTCTAATATAGAGGACACCTAAAAATAGGTGCACCTCAACATTACAACGGGCTAAACACACTCTTGTTCATTTTGTCGAACCCGAGCCGCGAGTTGGCGATATTGATCGGCGATGGTCTCTCCAAAAACAGGGTCATCTTCCGGTTGAAGCCATTGAGACTCCACTTCTTGCCAATCTTTCACCGTGAACGCCTCAACAATCATGGGTAGCACATGCTTCTCTTCATATTCCATGTGCTTTCGCTGAGCCTTAACAAACGCTTCAAGCTGCTCAATAAAGACTTGCTGAGGAACCACCGCATCTTGAAGGATCATATCGACCAAACCTAAAAAGTCCGCCGTTTTCTCAGAAAGCAATTGATGCTCTAACTCCAAGTCTTCAATCGCTTGCTCGCTGCCATATTGCTTAAGATAGTAGCGATAAATGACGTCTTCTTTAGGGTGATGCACTTTGTCTGAATGGTTCATAAGGTAATGAACCACCTCTGCGATCAGGCTATAGTTTATTTCTCGCTCCTGTTTCAGAAACTCTAACTTACTGTTGAGTATCGCGAGTAAACGAGCCATATAGCCATGCTCTCGTCTTATCCTTTCAATCATCATAGTATTGCACTCCATTACACCTACTATTTATAAGTGTATACGAATATGCTGATTTATGATTTGACCCTGCTCAGAAAACCACCAACCTACACTTCTGTTGGTAAACGCCAGTCAATAGGTTGTTGATCCATAGAAGAAAGCAGCTTGTTGGTTGTAGAGAAATGCTGACAACCGAAGAATCCACGGCGTGCCGATAATGGCGATGGGTGAGGTGCAACCAACACATGATGCTTGTCGTCATCAATCGCTTGACCTTTCTTCTGGGCGTGTGCGCCCCACAACAAAAAGATGATCGGTTCAGAGCGCTGATTGAGCTCAGCAATAATGGCATCGGTAAAGGTTTCCCAGCCACACTTAGCATGTGAGTGTGCTTTTGCCTCTTCGACTGTAAGGACTGTGTTCAACATCAACACCCCTTGCGATGCCCAAGAATCGAGATAACCATGACTAGGAATCTCAAAGCCCTCTATATCTTGTGCAAGCTCTTTGTACATATTGCGTAGAGAAGGTGGGATTTTCACACCAGGAAGCACTGAGAATGCTAAGCCGTGAGCTTGGTTAGCACCGTGATAAGGATCTTGCCCTAAGATAACCACTCGCACGGATTCGAAAGGCGTCATATCAAAGGCACTGAACACCTGTTCTTGTGGCGGGTAGACGGTTTTACCACTATTACGTTGCTGTTCAACAAACGCGAGGACACTCTGAAAGTACTCTTTATCACGTTCATCATTAATAATGGATTCCCAAGTCTTTGGTGCGGTCATCGTTTTACTTCCCAATCATCAAGGTTTCTAGCGGCTTTCGCCAGACAAAAAAATAGCTGTATCGGCTAACTGTCCTAAATAAGGCTCTAGTTATACCTCATACAGCTATCAATAAACATGATGTGTAGGGTTCACTTGTTGATGAATCATAATAATCAGTTCAAGTTGTGCTTATCTCGATTAACCACTTTTCTGCTGTGTACGATGGTGGCCGTGGTTATGCACGTGACGGTTTGGTGTAGGTAAACGGCGTGCGACAGCAATAGTTGAAGTTTGGGTGATTGAATACATAAAGGCACCTCCTCTAAGACATCGTGAACTACATATTCACTTTAATACTATGAAAGAAAGGTGCCAATTTTTAGAAATAGACGGAAATAAATTTCCCCCTCTATTATTACGCTTGTTCGCTCGCTAGCGTTACTGAGCGATGAAACATTCTAAGTTGTTGAATTTCCTCTTTCCAGATCGTCGAATCAATGGTTTCCAAGATAAGAGGGATACCATTAAAGCGAGAATCAGAGGCAATATACTCAAAACAATCCCAGCCAATTTCGCCTTTTCCTAAAGAATGGTGTCGATCGACTCGGCTCGCGAACTCAGCTTTTGAATCATTGATGTGCATTGCTCTTAGATAGTGCATACCCACGATGCGGTCGAACTCAGCAAAAGTATGCTCACACGCCTCTTTTGTACGTAAGTCATAGCCAGCAGTAAACGTATGGCAGGTGTCTAAGCACACACCAACACGTGACTTATCTTCTACCTGTTCGATAATCTCTGCTAGATGTTCAAACTTCCAACCCAGATTAGTGCCCTGCCCAGACGTATTCTCGATCACTGCGATTACGTCAGGTACCGCTTGATGAGCTAGGTTGATCGATTCAGCGATCTTCGCCAAACATTCGCTTTCTGAGATTTTCTTTAAATGACTCCCAGGATGAAAATTCAAAAGCGTTAATCCAAGTTGATTACAACGCTCCATTTCATCAATAAAAGCCGCGCGTGATTTCTCTAGCTTCTCTTCTTCTGGTGCTCCTAGGTTAATAAGGTAGGAGTCATGAGGAAGAATGTGCTCAGCACCGAAGCCCAACATTTTGCAATTAGCTTTAAAGGCACCAATGGTTTTCGCTTCTAGCGGTTTTGCCGCCCACTGTCTCTGGTTCTTGGTAAACAGTGCAAACGCATTGGCGCCAATTTCACGTGCACGCATAGGCGCCTGATCAACTCCACCAGCAGCCGAGACATGAGCGCCAATAAACTTAATATTTGTTTCCGGTTTTGAGGATGAATTATTGTTTGTCATTAAATCACTTTACACTTTCAGAATGCTTAATAAATAAAGGGTCGTATCGGTTGTAGTTCAATAAAAACACAACAAATGTAGTAAACTTACAACAAATATGACTGTTAAATATTTTTTATACTTTAAAATATTTTGTAATTACTTTGTTTTCAAAGGTTTTATTGATTTACCTCAATATAATCACCTTTGTAAAAATATGGTTTTTGGTTGTTTTTTGACTTAAATCAATGTTAACC